>NCBI01000014.1 GCA_002255365.1 Chromatiales bacterium 21-64-14 | reverse complement strand
AAAATAAATCTGGGAAACATCGAAAATGCATCCCCTGAAATTTGTTCTCCATCGCCGTCTTATCATATCCGTCATTCGCAAGTTGACGAAACGTTGACCATTGCGGGCGAAATGAGAGTAATGCATTGTTATCGGTGCCCCCCAAATATTCATACGCCGTTAACAGCGAAGCCAGCGCATTTTGCGCCGGGAGACTGTCGTCGTCCAACAGCCATATGAATTCTGCTCTCGTCTGTAAGGCACATTCAAGTGCACGATAAAACCCACCTGCCGATCCCCAGTTCTTACGTAACGTCACAACGCGGACGCGGGCGCCGAAACTCCCATCCGCTAGCTCTGCGATTTTTTCTTCTGATCCGTTATCGATAACCACAACATTTCCGACACCTTGCGCTAATACTCTACGCAGAACTTGTTGTAATAATGCCCAGCGGCGCCCATAGGTAACCGTCGCAACACACACATTTTCCGCAGCAACGCTATGGTCGGCCAGCATCGCAGAACTCTTTCTTGCAATAGACGCTAATAACCTCGCGAATTCCCGGATTCTTGGCTTCCTTCAGCATATCCATGATAACAACGGGCGTGAACGCGTAGACCGGAGACACTTCATATGGATTCCTGCCCCGTGCAAGCGCATGACTAGCAACATACATCAACGGGACTTGAAGCCCGCACTCCCCAGCATCGCTGGGCACGAATCCCGCATTGCGCAACGCTTGCTTAAGCGACGATGATGAGAAAAGCACCAAATGCCGCGGTGGCTCGAGTCCACGCCAATTCGGTCCGAATCGTTTACGCCCCAGACTGTCTATATTCGGTGTTTGGAGCCACAATATACCTTCTGGCTTTAGTAAACGATAAATGTCCGACAGAAGGCTAAGTGGGTCGTGCACATGCTCAATGACATGACTACAAGTTATCATATCGTAGGCTTCTCGTTCGTGCGCCAACACTCTAATATCACCATGTTTCACATCCAAACCACGTGAACGTGCCACGGCAACGGCATCCGAATCTAGTTCTACCCCTCTCGCGCTCCACCCCATGTCCCGCGCAAACGAAAGCATTAGGCCGTTTCCACATCCAATATCTAAAAGCTGCCGTCCGCCTGTCGGCAACTCGCGTAGGTGCTGGATCACTGCATCCGCATGAGCCCGCACAGGTGGAACTGCCGGTATTAACCATTTCCCGATAGATAACGCCGGATAGGCGTTGATTCCAAAGCGGTCCTTCCGATAGCCGTTAACTAACGCACGCATCCAGTGACTCAATCCACCCTTTCCGACGCCGTTAACCGCCACCTCACGGTCGTTATGCGTATAATAGGCTGCATACGCAAGCCCGATAGTCGCCGCCGTAGGCCTCGGATCTAGGTACCCGGAACCGCATCCTTGACACTGATATAGGTTCCAAACGCCCGGGGCGCAGTGGAATACCGTATCCGTTAGGTCTTGGTACAGCAAGACGCGCTCGCTATTCCAACAGACAGGGCACGTCTCCACGCGCTCCAATCCGTTCGTAGGCCATGCCTCAGCTGAGTAATTCGCGTCCATTATGCGATTTTTCTAATTTGGAACGCAGCGCCCGCGACCACGCTTCCCGCTACGCCCAGTAAAAACAGACTCAGCGCAACGGGTTCAGACAGATGGTCTTCGAAGAAGAGCGCCGCAAGCAATAGGAGGGTACCACTCGCTAAAAATAATAGCGCACGATAACTTTCTCTGCGCTGAATCGGATACAATCTTATCGCCGCAACGAAAAGCAAAACGGTATCAAGACTGACACGCGATGTCCACGCAATAGCGACACCTTCGATTCCGGAAACTGAGATTCCCACAATCAACATCAAAACATAAACGGGCAGCTCGAAAAAATGAAATTTTGCAGTAAGATCCGAACGGCCGGCACTTAGGAGAAGATTATATGGTACATGGGCAAACCCGTTTATGAAAACACCTACCACTAGCCAACGCCATACCCGAAAGCTATGCCACGCCATTTCCGGACCCACCCACCACGCGAGTATTTCCTGGGCAAAGAGCATAGCCACCAACAATCCGGGAAACCACGCCACCAACAAAAGGTTCGTGACAGTACGCACAATGTGCGACAGTCGCGCAGTCGATACGGTATGCGCATTCGTCAGGGCTGGAAACAGTGCACCCATCATGGCCACTGGTAGGGAAGTTAAACGCACAATTGCGTCGTATGGAACCGTGTAATACGCGACGGCCGTAACGGACAAGATGGCGCCAATATAAAAACGGTCAAGATATGTCATCATTGGACCAAGTACGTTCGAAACGGTTAACCATCCTCCAAAATGAAACAACGAACGCAGGTCAGACTGACTGCAGGATGAACTAGTAGGCACACGTTCTCGCGCATCAACAAGCATGGCAAGCGAAATGCTCGCCGCAATACGTACTACCAGCAGAGAGAACAGTACCCATTCCAGGTCATGCGTGTATATCGCCACCCCGAGTGGGGCCAAGAAATACGCCACCCCCGTCGGAATCCGAACCAGATTGACGTGTGCGAATCGCTCCCGGCCCTCGAGCAACGCGATGCGCGAATTCGAATAAAGCATGAATGGAGCACATCCAGCTAGCCAAAAAAAGCCAATTCGAGCTTGCGCGTGCAGGTCTGCGGGGATTTTAATGGCGTCCCCGACCAGCCACGGAATAAGAGCTACAATTAACAACATCCAACCTATACCGATGGCTACCATAATTTGTGTGGCACGTCGCGCGAGCACGAACTGTCGTGCGACCGGTACGTCTTGCCCAATTTGCTCGGCGATAGCGCGGGTCAGTGCGCGCCCGAGCCCAAGATCGAGCATTCCGATATAGCCGACTAACATCCACCCTAGGGATAGGATCCCAAACCGTTCCGCCCCTAACCGCTCTAACAGCTGGGGAATCGCCGCCAGACCAGCCAGCATCGGCAACAAAACCCCGAGCACGTTCCAAAGGATGTTGCGGCGCATGCGTCAGATTGCGAATGGCTTACGAAGGTTCAAAGTTACGTGCTTTGATAAATAAATGAGTTCGGTGAAATTGCATCGGCGTACAGCACGATCGCATCTACGCGGCCGCACCGTCCCAGCTTGGTTAAAATGTCGTCAGTGCCGAGAAATACGATTCAACCGTTCGACGGATACCTTCCGGAAGTGATGTCGTCGGCCGCCATCCGAGTCCGCGTAGTTGGCCCACGTCCAGCAGCTTACGCACCGTGCCATCAGGTTTGCTGGTACCGAATACGAGTTCCCCTTCAAACCCCACCGCAGCGCGGACCAGCTCCGCCAGCTCACGGATGATGACGTCCTCGCCGACCCTGACGTTGACGCCCCCCCGCCATAGCGCTCCAGGAGAAACCGGCAGGCGTCGGCGAGATCGTCCACGCGCAGGAACTCGCGGCGCGGGCTTCCGGTGCCCCATACGGTGACGCTCGGCGCCCCGCCCCGACTCCTTGGCCTCATGGAATTTTCGGATCAGCGCCGTTAGGACGTGGGAGATAGTCAGGTCGAAGTTGTCCCCGGGCCCGTAGAGGTTGGTCGGCATGGCGCAGATCGCGTTGAACCCGTATTGACGCCGGTAGGTCTGGCACATCTTGATGCGGGCGATCTTGGCCACAGCGTACCACTCGTTGGTGGGCTCCGGCGAACCACTCCATGTAAATCACAGCATCTTAAACCCCGCGACACCCTTCGCGCGCTTATCGAAAGACCCGGTTTCACCGCAACCGTGAGCGGCGTTGCGGTGTCCGATCAGGCAGTCCGTAAATCCGGCAGCCGATCGACGATAATCGTGCAAGGCGGCCAACGCCACGTCGGCATCCTCCACCTCAACCTCGTGGGTGGACAATAACCGTTCCAGAGCACTGATAATAGCCTCCTTATCGTATCCGTAGGCTGACTCCAGCACCCAAACGACTTCGCTCAGCACGATGCAGTTGACATAACTGGTGCCGGACTCGAGGTAGCGTTTGGCCTAGGCGGCCTGAGCCTCGTCGTCGACCACCAGATAGCGGATGAGCACGTTGGTATCGAGTCCGTTCATCACGGAGCCTTGACGCGGTGACGGATTGCCTCGTCCATCGACTCGACCGCGACAGGCTTGCGGCCTTTGCGGCGCAGCAGGCCGTACAGCTCACCGATATGATGCCTGGCAGCTTCCAAAACGACCTGGCCATCATCTGCGATCCTAAACCGCACCTTGTCTCCACGATTGAGCTTCAACCGCTCGCGAATATCGCGCGGGACCGTGATTTGTCCTTTGGAACTCAACCGGGCTTCCGACATGGCGCACCCCTGATAGGCGGGAATAATCCTTACCAAGCGTAAGTATCCGTAGATCCACTGTCAATGCGGGGTGGAACTGTGGCGTTGTCCCGGACATATTGGTAAATCGAAGCATCCGGTAACATGGCATCGAGGTACGCCCCGTGAGCACCCGGGCGGCCACAGTACCGACGCGTCCCGGTCAAGGGGTGGTCGCCACCGGGGAATACGATTCAACCGTTCGACGGATACCTTCCGGAAGCGATATCGTCGGCTGCCAACCGAGTCCGCGCAGTTTGCCCACGTCCAACAGCTTGCGCGGGGTACCGTCCGGTTTACTGGTATCGAAAACGATCTGGCCCTCGAAGCCCACCGCTCCCCGTACCAGCTCCGCCAGCTCACGGATGGTGACGTCCTCGCCGACCCCGACGTTGACGATCTGCTCGCCGTCGTAGTTCCGCATCAAGAACAGACAGGCGTCGGCGAGGTCGTCGACGTGCAGGAACTCGCGGCGCGGGTTTCCGGTGCCCCATACCGTGACGCTTGGCGCCCCCGCCTCCTTGGCCTCGTGGAACTTGCGGATCAGCGCCGGGAGGACGTGGGAGGTCTTTAGGTCGAAGTTGTCGCCGGGACCGTAGAGGTTGGTCGGCATGGCGCAGATGGCGTTGAACCCATATTGACGCCGGTAGGCCTGGCACATCTTGATGCCGGCGATCTTGGCCACCGCGTACCACTGGTTAGTGGACTCCAGGGCGCCGGTGAGCAAATATTCTTCCTTGATCGGCTGGGGCGCAAGTTTCGGGTAGATGCAGGACGAACCGAGAAACAGGAGCTTCTTCGTGCCCGAGTGGTAGGCCGCATCGATGGCATGCGTCTGGATCAACAGGTTGTCACGGATGAAGTCCGCGGGATAGGCGTCGTTGGCGAGTATCCCGCCCACCTTGGCGGCCGCGAGGAATACGTATTCCGGGCGGTGCTCCTCGAAGAATGCCCGGACCGCGGCGCCGTCCGTCAGATCGAGCTCCCTATGGGTCCTGGTCAACAGATTGGTATGGCCATGTTGCTCCAGTACGCGGCAGATCGCGGCCCCCACGAGCCCACGATGGCCAGCGACGTAGATGCGCGAGCGTGGATCCATCGGTGCCGCCGGCGCGCTCATTCGTGCCGGTCCGGGACGGTGAAACCGGCGCTGCGGCAGAGTTCGTCGCGGCACGCGGGGGCCAAGGCCGGAGCGGCATCCCGTGCGGTGGCGGGGGCGGGCCGGGCAATCCATCCGCCCAGGCGATTGTCTGCATCCACGCTGCGCGTGGTTCGCGCTCTATCCAATGCGCTCATTTCTCAGCACCCCCCTGCGGTAGGCGGGTGAAGTCGACGACCGCCTGCGCATACGCGCTGAAGTCGCCGAGTCGCGTGGTGGCGATCGCATGGACGATCTGCCAGTCGATGGCCTGGTAGTTGTGCACCGCGATGTTGCGAAACCCGACGGACTTTTTCAAACGGGCGGCCAACTCGTGGTTGATGCAACCAATCTCGGACAGGGCATCGAAGGTTCCCCCCATCGTGTCGGGCGCCGCGATATTGCTATAGGCGATCAGGTGGGCACCGATATCCACGCAGAGCTGCACCGCCCGGGTAAGATTGATCGCTACGATGTCCTGGGCATCCACGTCCTTTACTAGCGCCGCGGGCTCCCGCGGGCATTTCTCCTGTACGCGCTGTATGCTCCGCCGCAGGGCCTCCAGCTTTTGCTCGACTATTTCCCGATCCATGCGCGCCTCCGCTCGGCCAGGATCCGGCGCTGGTAGGGCATGAAATCCGCCTCCGCGAAGACATGGCGCTTGATGAGTTCGGCGTACGCAGCGTTACTACCGAAAATGCGCCGACCCCCTTTGAGGATTTGCCCCAGCAGCGGTTCCCCCACGACATGCAGGTCGATCAGATCGACTGGCCGCCCCGTCGCCTCGGCCACTTCGCCGATGAGGCGCATCCGCTCCGCCACGCTCAGCGCCCGCCCGGCGTCGACGGCCAGATCAATATCGCTGTCGGGATGACCCCGGCCGGCAGCCAGCGAGCCGAACACCACCGCCATCCGGAGATCCGGATGGCGGTTGAATACGCTTAGCATTAAATCCAGAAGGTTTTGATCCATTTTACTTCAACCTGATCGGTGCTGAATTCCTGCTACAACCCGGCGTGATCTCACGTTGCGAGCACCGCGCTCGTATGGGTTATCTGTTACTTCGCCTGAAGCGGAAACCGCTCGGGGTGTGAAATGATTTCTTCTGTTAGATCGACGTCCAGATCCGGCCAGTAATAGTGCCCCGGAGTCGGTTCCTCAACATTCAGGATTTTTCCCATAGCCACGTCCGCGAACCACGGGAAGTTGTCATAGGGCATGAACAACTCACGGTCACCGGCCAGTAGCCAGACACCGTGATTTGAAATGTGCGTGACCTCAACCGGGGGAGTGCTTTTGCCAAGCGCGCTCATTCGTGCCGGTCCGGGACGGTGAAACCGGCGCTGCGGCATAGTTCGTCGCGGCGCGCGAGTTCGAAATCGGCATTGATCATCTCGCGCACCAACTCCGCGAACGATAGTTGCGGGCGCCAACCGAGCTGGTCGCGCGCCTTGGCCGGATCGCCGAGCAGGGTCTCGACCTCGGTGGGACGGAAGTAGCGCGGATCGACGCGCACGATCACCGCCCCGGGGGCGAGGCCCTGCGGCAACGTGTAGCGGCCGGCGGGGTCTACCGTCTCTACGGTGCCGGTCTCCGCGCGGCCGGAACCCTCCCAGCGCAGCCCGATACCGAGCCCGCGCGCGGCGGAGTCGACGAACTCGCGCACGCTGTGCTGCTCACCGCTGGCGATAACATAGTCCTCAGGGGCCTCCTGCTGGAGCATGAGCCACATCATCTCCACGTAGTCGCGCGCGTGCCCCCAATCGCGGCGCGCGTCGAGGTTGCCGAGATACACGCAGTCCTGCAAGCCCAGGGCGATGCGTGCCAGCGCGCGGGTGATCTTGCGGGTGACGAAGGTCTCCCCACGGATCGGGCTTTCGTGGTTGAAAAGTATCCCGTTGCAGGCGTAGATACCGTAGGCCTCACGGTAGTTGATGGTGATCCAGTAGGCGTAGAGCTTGGCCGCCGCATAGGGAGAACGCGGATAGAACGGTGTGGTCTCCCGCTGAGGCACTTCCTGTACCTTTCCGAACAGCTCCGACGTGGAGGCCTGGTAGAACCGGGTGCGCTTCTCGAGCCCCAGGATGCGGATCGCCTCCAGCAGCCGCAACGCGCCGAGCGCGTCGGAGTCCGCGGTGTACTCGGGTTCCTCGAAGGAGACCGCCACGTGGCTCTGGGCCGCCAGGTTGTAGATCTCATCCGGCTGCACCTGTTGGATCACCCGGATCAGGCTGCTGGAATCGGTCATGTCCCCGTAGTGGAGGATGAACCGGGGGTTGGCGGTGTGGGGGTCCTGGTAGAGATGGTCGATCCGGTCGGTGTTGATCAATGAGGTCCGGCGCTTGATGCCGTGGACCTCATAGCCCTTCCCCAGAAGGAGTTCGCCCAGGTACGCCCCGTCCTGTCCGGTGATGCCGGTGATCAATGCCTTCTTCATCGTTCGCCCGTGGTGGTTGGTTGGTGGTTCATCCAGCCGGCGCGATGGGCATGATACGCCCGCCGCGCGGATCCGGTACCGGTTCGGTCAGCAACGCTTGTACTTGTCCTCGAAGCGCACGATATCGTCCTCGCCGAGGTAGCTGCCGGATTGCACCTCGATGATCTCCAGGGAGATGGTGCCCGGATTTTCCAACCGGTGCCGGGTCCCCAACGGGATATAGGTGGACTGGTTCTCCGTCAGCATGAACACTTCTTCGTCGCGGGTCACCCGGGCGGTGCCGGTGACCACGATCCAGTGCTCGGCGCGGTGGTGATGCATCTGCAGGGAAAGCGATGCGCCGGGGTTAACGGTGATGAGTTTGACCTGGAACCGCGGCCCGGTGCAGATCCCCTCGTAGGCGCCCCACGGGCGGTAGACCTTGCGGTGGACCTTGTGTTCCTCGCGGCCCTGGTCCTTGATCTGCTGGACGATCCCCTTCACCTGCTGGGCGTGGTCCCGGTGCGCCACCAGTACCGCATCGGCGGTCTCCACGATCATCAGGTCCGTCACCCCGACAGCGGCCAGCAGCCGGTGTTGGGAGATCATCAGGGAGTTGGTCACCTGTTCGGTCATGACATCGCCCTGCACTACGTTGCCGGACGCATCGCGCGGACAGACATCCCACAACGCCGGCCAGGATCCGATGTCCGACCAGCCGGCATCCAGCGGGACCACCGCGGCCGCCGCGGTCTTCTCCATGACCGCATAGTCGATGGAGTCCCCGGGGCAGGCGGCGAAACTCGCCGCGTCGACGCGGTAGAAATCCTCGTCACGGCTGCCCTGCTCGTAGGCCGCCCGCGCGGCGCGCGCGATGTCCGGGCGGTGCGTCTCCAGCTCTTCCAGCCAGCGCGCGGCGCGCATCACGAAGATGCCGCTGTTCCACAGGTATTCGCCGGAGTCCAGATACGCCTCGGCGGTGGCACGATCCGGCTTTTCGACGAACTCGGCCACCGCGTAGGCGCCCGGCAGGCCGTCGCGCGCGGCGCGGATGGCTGTCCCCTTGCGGATATAGCCGTACCCGGTCTCCGCGCCCATCGGCACTACCCCGAAGGTGGCCAACCGGCCCTCTTGCGCAAGAACGGTGGCCTCGCGCACTGCGGCCTGGAAGGCCGGGGCGTTGAGAATCACGTGATCCGCGGGCATCACCGCCAGCACCACGTCCTCGCCCCCGGCACAGGCCGCATGGGCGGCGATCGCCAGGGCCGGCGCGGTATTGCGACCGGCCGGTTCCAGCAAGATGAGACCGCCGGTGCGCCGGAGCTGTCGCAACTGCTCCGCCACCAGAAACCGATGCGCCTCGTTGCACACCAGGATCGGCGGTGCCAGCTCCGGGAGCCCGTCGAGCCGGCACACCGCCTCCTGGATCAACGGCCGGTCCGCCACCAGGGGCAACAAGGGTTTGGGGTAGTATTCCCGCGATAGTGGCCACAAACGGGTACCGGAACCGCCCGCCAACACCACCGGCTGCAACTTCATCGGATATCTCCCGGGGTGGGCTTGCGCCGGTTCGAAGGTACTGGCGCACATCGAAGCGCGGCGGTAAAGCCAACTACGACGGCGCGCAGGGCGCGCGTCCCACCGGTGACGCGCGCCGTTCCCCCCGGGTAGGATCCGGAAAATCCTCTGATCCGCGGATTCATTTTGGTGAGATCTCTCATCGAGTCAGTGGTATCCGTCCGCGGCCGGCCCGAGTGCGTATGGCACTTAAACTCCGGGCGTTGAAGCCGGACCAGACGGTTGAATTGAGCCACGAAAACCTCGGAAACCTCATATCTTGATCGGTCGGTTCCGCAGCGGTTGTGGCGTTCGGTCGTCTGGATGGAGCGCAGCGCACTCCTCGGGACCCGCCTTCCAGCCCGGCGCGATCCCCGGCTACGGCCTGCATCCACGCTACGCAAGCGATTCGCGTTGAAATCAGCGCGAACCGGAACCGTGATGATAATACGCCCGGTTGGATTCCACCAAAGGCCGGGAGCCGGCCCTAGCCGCGGGCTGGTGTAATGTTTAGGCACGCTACCGCCCCGTCATGCCGCGCGCCCCTCGGCATAACCGCCACCGGACCCCGCAGGGCCAACAAACCCCACTGCCCTCAATCCCGGGGCTACCGCCCCTCCGCCACCGGGAGGATATCGGGAACCAACACCGGCTGGCCGCCGAAGGCCGCCACGAGCCGATCATGACCGGCCTGGGCGTTCGTGACATCCGTCAGCAGACAGGCATCGTGACGGGGGGCAGCCCGCGCTTCGCGGTATACCGGCCGGCCCAGAAACTGCGTCCGATCCGTATCCGGGTCGAAAGTCCCCACCACGTTGAGTCCCCGCTCCACCGCACGCACCGATGCAATCTCCGCCAACTCGGAGACACCGGCCAGCAGCAGCCGGCGCCAACCCTGGGCGTCGCACACCCGCAGCGCCCGGTCGCAGGAAGTGGCCGCGCGCCGGTAGAAATCGAAGGAGACTTGAAGATATTGGCCAGTAAGCCGCGCCTTCTCGGTGAAGCCTTTCGGGGTCAGGTAGTAAAGGTAGCGGTTGGCTGGCGCGTGCTGGACCTTGACGTATCCCTTGCGGATACAGCGTTTGAGGTAGGAATTAGCCAAGCCCAGGGCCACTCCCAGGTGGCGCGCCAGGTGGCGCTGGCTCACATCGGACTCGTGCCCGATGGCCTCCAGCAGCGCCCGGGTCAGTTCCTCCTCCCGCCCTATCGCGTTCATGGGATGAACACTATAGGGACCTCGAAATGTAGGGTCAAGCGCGGCTTACGTGATATCAACGCAGGGGTTCCAGGTAGGCGGCGTCCAACTGCACCGGGGTATGTTGCCCGCACACGTGGAGCAGCACCGTCACCCGATCCCGCCCGTTGGCCCCGTGAAAGATGCCTTCGTAGCCCGCCAGGGGACCGACCACGATGCGGACCCCCGCACCGGGCCGAAAGCCCGGTGCGGGCAAGTCCTGTACGCCTTCACCATCTTCCCGCGAGCGCAGCAGAGCCACCAGCGAATCGGGGACCCGGGCCAACGCGGCGCCAAAACGCACCAGGCTGACCACCCCCAGGGTGGAGCGGATCGGCCCCCAATGATCCCGCTCGGCGTCGAAACACACGAACAGGTACCGGGGGAACATGGGCTCCACAGTGAGCACCGCCTGTCCACGGCGGCGCCTGCGTTGCCGGACCAACGGGAAGTAGGCCTCAAAACCCTGCCGGCGCAGGTTCTCCAGCGCGACGCGTTCCTGGCGCGGTTTGCCATAGACCAAGTACCAGGATTTGCGGTTGGATGTCATCGAACACCGTCCGGCAGTGGCACGCCGCGATCGCGGCTACTTCTTGTGGTCCGACTCGCGGTCCGACTTGGGGTCCGGGCCTACGGTCAGCCGATCCCGGTTGCGCTCCAATACCCGGGGTCCGACCCCCTTGATCGCGCTCAACTGGTCCACTGACGTAAACCGACCGTGGGCTTCCCGGTAGCGGACGATGGCCGCGGCCCGGCCGGGACCCACGCCGTCGATGCCAGCGGCCAGAGCCGGTGCATCCGCCTCGTTGATATTGAGCGCACCGGCGAAACCGGACCCGGGAAGCACGCACAGGAAGAGCGTGAACAGCGTCGTGCGGAATGTGTGTGACATGGCAGTTCCCTCCTATGGAAAATGGGGTGATTCCACCCCGCTACGTTCCTTGTATTGCCGTATTGCCCGGAAGGGCGGTGCTGCCGCGCGGCCGATCCATTCCTGAATCGTGTCGTACTGCGGACCCCGTGCCCCGACCTTCCCGGCCAGACCACAGCGCCCACCTCCTTCCGTCTGCCGATCCTAACATCCCGGCGGATCATGTCAATGCGTCGATCTCCGTCTGGATGGCCGCCAACGCCGCAATGGGATCCGGGGCCTGAGTCACCGGACGGCCCACCACCAAGTAACTGGCCCCCGCCTGTAGCGCCTGGGCGGGGGTCATGATGCGCCGCTGATCGTCCCGCCCGCTCCCCACCGGGCGAATCCCGGGGGTCACCAGCAGGAACCGGGGACCAAACTCGGCACGCAGCCGCGCCGCCTCCGCGGGCGCGCAGACCACACCGTCCAGTCCTGCGGCGCGCGCGAGGCGCGCGAGCCGCAGTACGTTTTCCTCCGGCCCGCCGTTGAGCCCGACCTCCGCCAACTCATCGGCACCCACGCTGGTCAGTACGGTCACGCCCACCAGAAATGGCCGCTCCCCGTGCCCAGCCAAGGCATCCCGCGCCGCCTCCAGCATGCGCCGCCCACCAAGGGTGTGCACATTCATCATCCATACGCCGAGATCCGCCGCAGCGGTGCAGGCCTGGGCCACGGTGTTGGGGATATCGTGGTACTTGAGATCCAGAAACACGTCGAACCCAGCGGCCGTGAGACGCGCTACCACTTCGGGACCGGCCCGGGTAAAGAGTTCCTTCCCCACCTTGAGGCGGCAGTGCCGGGAATCCAGCCGGCCGGCCAGGGCGAGGGCGGTCCTGGAGTCGGGGCAGTCCAGGGCCACGATGATCCGCGGGCCTTCGATGCGGAACGGGGACGACGCGGCGGCGTTCATTTTAGCGATACCCTCCTGACAGGGCGCCCGTGCTGCGCGGTGGGACTTGCGAAGGCCGCGTCATCATTGGGTCTGGCGCGTCTTCAGGCTGGTCGTGGTGGTGGCGAGGAACGCATGGACGCTCATCCCGCGCATCGGCTTCAGGGTACTCCAGCGGCCACACCCCGGACACTGCCAGTGCAGGGCCTTGCCGTTGAAACCGCAATGGGTGCAAAAATAGGCGGGGACATCCTCGAAGAGTCGTTCCATACGCTCCCCCAAGGTACGCAAATCCGACCGCCGCTCCCCTTCCGCCCGCGTTCGGTACAGACGGACCAAACGTTGGATCCCCAACAGGGAGGGATTGCGGTTCAAACACTCGGCCAGGAATTCCGCGGCATCCGGAGTACCGCGCTGCTGCTCCAGCAGGTCCGCCATGGCGACCACCGCCGCGGTGTTGGGGTGACGCTCCAGCAGATTGCGCAGGAAATCCCCCAGGGCGTCCGGACGTTCCTGGGCCTGGAAACACTCCTTCAGCGGCGTCAGGACTTCCGACAGATATTCGACGTCCTGCTCCGGGACCCGCATGAAACTCTGGCATGCGGCCTTGTAACGGCCCAGTTCCATCTCGATGTGCCCCTGCATGATGGTGGCCCGCACACACCCGGGGTCGTGAGCCAGGGCGCGTTTGATGCCGCGCAAGGCACCTTCAAGGCCGTCTTCACGCCGTGCCTGCTCCGCGAGCTCACAATGATACTGCGCGATCACGGGACCGAGGGGTTTGCCGCTGACGCTCTCCAGGCGTTGCGCCGCGTCGATGGCGTCCGCCCACTCCTTCTCCTGTTCGTAGATCCCCACCAAGTGCCGCAACGCCGCTTCGGTGTGGAGTTTAGCGTCGGTGAGTTCCTTGAACAGGCTTTCGGCCCGGTCCAATAGGCCGGCGCGCAGGTAATCCTCCCCGAGCTCCAACAGCGCCATGGCGCGTTGCACCCGGGTCAGGCTGGGACGCGCGATCAGGTTCTGATGGATGCGGATAGCGCGGTCTACCTCGCCTCGCCGGCGAAACAGATTGCCCAAGGCCACGTGGACCTCGACGGTGTCGCTGTCCACCTCCACCATCCGGGTGAATACCTCGATGGCCTTGTCGGGCTGTTCGCTGATCAGGTAGTTGAGGCCCTGCACGTAGTGAACGTCGAGTCCTTTGGTCGACCGGCGAGCGCTGCGACGCGCGGCGTACCAGCCGGAAGCCGCCGCGACGGGGAGCAACAGCCACAGGAGTTGCAGCATGTCAATGTTCGTGCTTGATCGGAAGGGTGCGGAGATTTTCCAGCTCCGCTTCCACCTGGCGCGCGGTCCTTCGCAACCGCAGGACTTCACGTTTCGACCTGAGGACCATGCCGAGACTGGCCACCACCCCCAGCACGGCTCCGATCACCACGGCCAGCACCAGCGCCAGTGCCAAGGGAACGTGCCGGGTGCCAAAGTAGAAGTTCAGCGGCACCACCCCGGCGTTGAGCACGGCAAAACTCAGGGCCACCGCGACCACCACCACCAGGACCACGAAACCGACGATCCGCACCATGCTTCCTCCGCCTCCGGCGACCTCCCACTATTCTAGCCCGCATTGCGCGCCGGCGTCCCGCCGCTACACCCCCGGTCCGGGCGTCGTCTCTGCCCCAACTCGGCGGCGTGCCCGCTACGCCGTCGGCAGCGCACGCGCCGGCGCCGTGACCAGACGCTGCGGGAGAACACTGAAGGGATCCCACGCGCGGAACACGACACGAGGCGTTAGTCCGAGCAAGCACGACGCTACCGCGGCGGTGTCACATCGGTCCTCGATTTTCTACGCGCAGATGGCGCGGACCGGCACTTGGGCATGGCCCTGGGCCGCTGTATATAACCCGTTGGAACAAAAACGACGCGGAACAGGCCGCCGATGACCGGCATCGGAAAGGGATGGGATAATGCGACGAAACGCACTGCGTGCGTCGACGCGGGAACCCGTGTCAGGGGTTCTCGGGATTGAGGTCGTTGTTGACCCGTTCCCGCAGTTCCTTGCCCGGCTTGAAATGGGGGACGTATTTCCCGGGCAACTGCACGGAGTCTCCGGTCTTGGGGTTGCGGCCGATCCGCGGCGGGCGGTAATGCAGCGAGAAACTCCCGAAACCCCGGATTTCGATCCGCTGGCCGGTGGCCAACGCCTGGCTCATCTGCTCCAGCAGGCTCTTGACGGCCAACTCCACGTCCCGGTATTTAAGATGGCTTTGCTTGCGGGCCAGTATTTCGATCAATTCGGACTTTGTCATTCTTCGAATCCTTAAGGCCTGTTAACCGGATTCAGCTGTCGTCCAGGGCGCGGCGGCGGCAACGCAAACCAGTCTCCCCCGCCTGGTGGAGCCCGCGCTAATAATCATTGCACTCCTGCGGCAATGTCAAATCGGTCCTCGCCTTCCAACCGCGCCGCGCTACGCGCAAATGACTCGGGCCGGCTGCTAGTTCGACCCCCGCCCAACCACGGGACGCGGGAGCGGGACCGCCGCAATCAGTCGTTCTTCTCCAACTGTTCCTTCAGGAGATCGCCCAGGCTCGTGGTCCCGGAGTTGGAAGAGCGGTTGTACTCCTGCACCGTCTCCGCCTCATCCTCGTGATCCTTCGCCTTGATCGACAGGTTGATCGTGCGGTTCTTGCGGTCCACGCCGATAAACTTGGCCTCCACCTCGTCACCGACCGTCAGTACGGTGCGGGCGTCCTCCACCCGGTCACGGGCCAGTTCGGACGCGCGCAAATAACCCTCGACGCCATCGCCCAACTCCACCACCGCCGCCTTGGCGTCGACCTCACGAACCACACCCTTGACCACACAGCCCTTCTCGTGGGTGGCGAGGAAATTCGACATTGGGTCCTTGTCCAGCTGCTTGATCCCGAGCGAGATCCGTTCCCGCTCCGGGTCGACGCTAAGGACCACGGTCTCAATCTCATCACCCTTTTTGTACTGATGAATGGCCTCTTCGCCGGGTATGCTCCATGAGATATCCGACATATGCACGAGGCCGTCGATCTCCCCGTCCAGCCCTACGAAGATGCCGAAATCGGTGATCGACTTGATACTGCCCACGACCCGGTCATTCTTGTTGTGGGTGGCAGAGAACGCCTCCCACGGGTTCGACTGGCACTGCTTGATGCCGAGAGATATACGGCGGCGTTCCTCGTCGATGTCCAGGACCAGGACCTCCACCTCTTCACCCATCTGCACGACCTTCGCGGGACTGACGTTCTTGTTGGTCCAGTCCATCTCGGACACGTGCACCAAACCCTCGACGCCCTCTTCGATCTCCACGAAGCAGCCGTAATCAGTGATGTTGGTCACCTTGCCGAACATGCGGGTGCTGACCGGGTATCGGCGCGCCAGATCGACCCACGGGTCCTCGCCAAGCTGCTTCAGGCCAAGGGAAACCCGGTTGCGTTCCCGGTCAAACTTCAGGACCTTGACCTCGATCTCGTCCCCGATGTTGCAAACCTCCGACGGATGCTTCACGCGCTTCCACGCCATATCGGTGATATGCAGCAACCCGTCGATGCCGCCCAGGTCCACGAACGCGCCGTAGTCGGTGAGGTTTTTGACTACGCCCTTGATCACGACGCCTTCCTGAAGTTTATCCAGCAGGGCCTCGCGCTCAGCCGAGTATTCGGATTCCAGCACCGCGCGGCGCGACACCACAACGTTGTTGCGCTTGCGGTCGATCTTGATGACCTTGAATTCCAGCTCCTTGCCTTCCAGGTACGCGGTATCGCGGACCGGCCGGATGTCGACCAGAGAGCCCGGCAGGAAGGCGCGCACCGTGTCGAGATCCACGGTGAAACCGCCCTTGACCTTGCCGCTGATCTGCCCGGTGACCGTCTCGCTCTGTTCGTGGGCGCGCTCCAGATGGACCCAGGTCCGTGCCCGTTTGGCCTTCTCCCGGGACAACCGAGTCTCGCCGAAGCCGTCTTCCACCGCGTCCAGGGCAACCTCGATCTCATCGCCAACCTTGACTTCGAGGCTTCCATCCTCGGCGTAAAATTGATCGATGGGGATCACCCCTTCGGACTTCAGCCCGGCGCTGACCACAACCATGTCAGCGCGTATTTCCACCACCATACCGGTGATGATGGAACCCGGCCGCATCTGGGTATTCACCAGGCTCTGTTCAAACAACTCCGCGAAGCTTTCACTCATTCCAGGTCATCTCTAGGGTTCTGTCCCGCCAGTTATCCACACGCCGGCCCGCGCCGACCTCCGCCGCGACCGGTACCTACGGCGCCCTCAAGCGCCGCCGCAAGCCGGGGAAAGTTACAGCAACTCGCAGATGCACGCCACCACTTCCTCGATTCCCAACCCGGTGGTGTCCAGCAGGTGCGCGTCCGGACTGGGCTTCAAAGGGGCCAGGGGCCGGGCGGCATCCCGGGCATCGCGCTGCGATATCTCTTCCGAAAGTGCGGCTAGGTTAGCATTCAGCCCTTTCTCTTTCAACTGCTTATAGCGCCGCAACGCACGCTCCTGCGGGCTCGCGGTGAGGAATATTTTGCGCCGTGCGTCCGGGAACACCACGGTGCCCATGTCGCGCCCATCGGCCACCAGCCCGGGGGCGCGGCGAAACGCCCGCTGACGCCCCAGCAGGGCCTCCCGCACCGCCGCCAACACGGCCACCTGGGATGCCTGGTCCCCACACGCCTCGGTGCGGATGGCGCGGCTCACGTCCACCCCCCCCAGCCGAACCCGGGGATCCCCCTCTCCCGCGGTATCGAATTCAACCGGAAGGCCACGGGCCAGGTCCGCCAGCCGGTCCGCGTCCGTCAGGGGCACGCCCGCGCCCTGCGCCGCCAGGGCCACCAACCGGTACAGCGCGCCGCTGTCGAGGAAGTGCCAGCCCAGGCGGGTGGCCAAGCACCGCCCCACGGTGCCCTTGCCCGACCCCCCGGGGCCATCCAGGGTGATGACCGGAATGTCCTTCGGGCGGTTCACCCCACCGCTGCCTCGATCCCGAGCCCGCTGCGCGCCGCGGCCTCGACGAATCCGGGAAAGGAGGTCTCCACGTTGCGGCAATCGTCCACCACCACCGGTCCCGCCGCACGCAGGGCGGCCATCGCGAACGCCATTGCCACCCGGTGATCCCCCTGGCTGTCGACGTGTCCGCCCTGCAGGGCGCCACCGCGAATGCGGATCCCGTCCGGGGTCGGCTGTGCCTCCACTCCCAACGCCAGCAATCCCTGCGCCATCACCTGGATCCGGTCGCTCTCCTTGACCCGCAGCTCCTGTGCCCCGGTAAGGACGGTCTCCCCCGCGGCGCAGGCGGCAGCCACGAACAGGGCCGGAAATTCATCGATGGCCAGGGGCACCAGTTCCGGCGGGATGCGGATCCCGCGCAGCGTCCGCGCGCGCACCCGCAGATCCGCCACCGGCTCTCCGCCGCACTGCCGGGTAGCAATAATCTGGATGTCCGCTCCCATCCGCTGCAGGATCTCCAGCACCCCGGTGCGCGTCGGATTGATGCCGACACCCTCCAGCACCAGGTCCGAACCCGGCGCGATGCTGGCCCCCACCAGAAAGAACGCCGCCGACGAGAGGTCCGCGGGAATCTCCAGGTCCTGCCCGCGCAGGCGCCCGCCCCCTTCCAGACACACCCGGCGTCCGTGCACCTCTATCGGGTATCCGAGACCGGCGAGCATGCGCTCCGTATGGTCCCGCGCCGGAGCCGGCTCGGTGACACAGGTCCGCCCGCGGGCGTACAGGCCCGCCAGCAAGATGCAGGACTTGATCTGGGCGCTGGCCACCGGTAGCGCGTAGTCGATGCCGTGCAGGGTGGCTGCGCCCGCCAGGTGCAGGGGCGCAGTTCCCTCCGGGGTGGTTTCGATGTGCGCCCCCATGGACCCCAGGGGTTCCGTCACCCGCTTCATGGGGCGCCGGGACAGGGAGCGGTCCCCAGTGAGTTCCACACCAAACCGCTGGCCCGCCAGCAACCCCGCCAACAGCCGCATGGAGGTGCCGGAGTTACCCAGATCCACGGGGCCCGAGGGGGTACGCAGGCCGTGCAGCCCCACGCCGTGCACCGTGACGCGCCCGTGCTCCGGGCCCTCGATGGACACCCCCATGGACTGGAATGCCCGCAGGGTGGCCATGCAGTCTGCCCCCTCCAGGAAGCCCTCGATTCGGGTGGTGCCCTCGGCGATGGCGCCAAGCATCAGCGCGCGGTGGGAAATCGACTTGTCCCCCGGGACCCGGACGGTTCCGGACAGGCGACCGCCCGGCCGGACCTGAAAGATAAGGGGCGCGGTCATGGGGACTCGGGGCCTCCGCCGCCGCTACTGGCCGCCCCGCCCGTGGTCCACCGATCCCGGGCCGCCTTCGCACCGCGGAACAGGCCCTCCAATTGAGCGCCATCTCCGCGCCGGAGCGCATCCAGCAAACCGCCCAGATGTGCGTGGAAGCCGCTCAACGCCGCCACGATCGCATCCCGATTGGCGGCGCAGATGTCACGCCACATTAC
This sequence comes from Chromatiales bacterium 21-64-14, assembly GCA_002255365.1. NCBI lineage: Bacteria > Pseudomonadati > Pseudomonadota > Gammaproteobacteria > Chromatiales > Chromatiales bacterium 21-64-14. Next base: position 79,887 of record NCBI01000014.1, on the reverse strand, counting down.
CGGGTCGCTGGAGGCGATGCGGGTAAAGTCCCGGAATCCGCCCCCCGCGTAGCGCAGCAGCTCGACTCCGTCGGGACGTTGGACCACCCAATCCACCAGCCCGTAGGCCAGTAGATGGGGCAGATGGCTAACCGCGGCCAGCACCGTATCGTGATGGTCGGGTTCCATCTCCACGACCCGGGACCCCACGGCTTCCCAAAGGCCCCGGATCCCCGCCAGGGCGTGGGGTGCGGTCTCGGCTAACGGCGTGAGGATCGTGCAGCGGTCCTGGAATAGGTCGGCCCGGGAGGCCTCCACACCGCTCTGCTCGGTGCCCGCGATGGGATGTCCCGGCACGAAGCGCGCACACCCGGCGCCGAGTGCCGCGCGCGCCGCCGCGACCACGCTGCCTTTCGTGCTGCCCACGTCGGTCACCAGGGCATCAGGTGCCAGCCGCGGCGCCAACTGCACCAGCAACGCGCCGATTCCACCAAGGGGCACCGCCAGCACCACCAGATCCGCCCCCGCTACTGCCCGCACCGGGTCCTGCTCGTAACGGTCGATCACCCCCAACTCCAGGGCCCGATCCAGGTTTGCCACACTGCGCCCGCAACCGACCACCTCGGCACAGACCCCGGCGCCGCGCGCGGCGCGTGCCAGGGAGCCGCCGATCAGGCCGACGCCGATCACGCACAGACGCTGGAACGCCATCAGGCCGGTCCCGACACGTTGGAGCTGCCGCGGTTCACAGGCTGGCGCGGGGGTAGGAACCCAGCACCTTGAACAGGGTGGCTTCCCGTTCCAGTTCCACCAGGGCCTGGGCGACGGCCGTATCCGCGATGTGGCCCGCAAGGTCCACGAAGAAGACATATTCCCATACCCCGCGGCGCGACGGGCGGGACTCGATCCGGGTCATGCTGATCCCGTTGCGTGCCAGCGGCTCCAGCAACCGCGCAAGGGCGCCCGGCTGATTGCGGGTGGACACCAGCAGCGAGGTCTTGTCGGCACCGCTGGGCGGCACTTCCTGAGGCCCGATCACCAGGAAGCGCGTGGTGTTGTCCGGCTCGTCTTCAATATTCGACGCCAGCACCTTCAGGTCGTAGAGTTCCGCCGCGGTGTCACCGGCGATGGCCGCCGCCCCCGGCGCGTCGCGCACCTGACGCGCCGCCTCCCCGTTGCTGCTCACCGCGATCCGCTCCGCCTGCGGCAGCGTGCGATCCAACCACCCGCGGCATTGGGCCAGCGACTGCTGATGCGCGAAGACCTGCCGCACTGCCTCGATACCATCCACGCGGCCCAGCAGGTGATGGTGGATGCGCAACTCCACTTCTCCGCAGATCCGCAGCGGCGAGCGCAGGAATCGATCCAGCGTGTGGTGCACCACACCTTCGGTGGAATTTTCCACGGGCACCACGCCGTAGTGGGCGCCACCCGCCTCCACTTCGCGGAACACATCCTCGATGGTCCCCAAAGCGGCGGTGCCGACCGCATGGCCGAAATGGCGCAGGGCCGCGGCCTGGGTGAAGGTCCCCTCGGGGCCCAGGAACGCCACCTTGAGGGTCTCCTCCACCGCGAGGCACGACGAGATGATCTCGCGGAAGATCCGCAACAGGTCCTCGTCGGGCAACGGGCCGCGGTTGCGGGCCCGGACCTGGCGCAGCACCTGGGCCTCGCGCTCCGGCCGGTAACAGCCATTGGCATTGCCGGCGGTGCGCTTGAACTGGGCGATCTCGCGCGCATGGCCGGCACGCTCGCTGATCAGGTCCTGGATCTGCTCATCCAGGCCATCGATGCGCGCGCGCAACTCCCGCAGTTTGTCTTCTTCCCCCATGGGGCACCGTAGGCGGCGGGCGATGGACCCGCGCCCCGTCAGTCACCGTTGTTCAAAACCCGTACCGCCAGCACCCCCTGGATGGAGCGGATCTCCTGAACCGTCGATTCGGGCACCGGCGCGTTAACGTCCACCAGATTATACGCGACCTCGCCCCGGGATTTGTTCAGCATGTCCAGGATGTTCAGCTGCGCCTTCGCCAGCGCGGTGGAGATCTGGCCCACCATGTTCGGGACGTTGGCGTTGACCACGGCGAGCCGGTAGCCTTCGGTGCGCGGCATGATCACTTCCGGGAAGTTGACCGAGTTGTGGATGATGCCATGCTCCAGATAGTCGCGGACCTGATCGGCCACCATGACCGCGCAGTTCTCCTCCGCCTCCCGGGTGGAGGCCCCGATGTGGGGCAGGGCGATCACCCGCTCATGGGCCATCAGATCCGGGTGCGGGAAGTCGCACACGTAGGCATGGATCCTGCCGCTCTCGATCCCCTCCCGCAGCGCCGCGTACTCCACGATCCCGTCGCGGGCGAAATTGAGCAGTACTACGCCTTTCTTCAGGACCTTGAGCCGCTCCTGGTTGATCATGTTGCGGGTCGCGTCGGTAAGCGGCGTATGGAAGGTCACGAAATCGGCGCGCGACAGCAGATCGTCCACGCTGGTCGCCTGCTGCACGTTCGAGGAGAGCTGCCAGGCACGCTGCACCGTGATGTCCCGGTCATAGCCGATCACCTTCATTCCCAGCGCGACCGCCGCGTTGGCCACCTGCACGCCGATGGAACCCAGGCCGATCACCCCCAGGGTACGGCCCGGCAGCTCGAAGCCCACGAACTGCTTCTTGCCCGCCTCCACCTGCTTGTGGACCGCGGCGCCGTCGCCGCGCAGCTTGCGCGCGAAGTCCCACGACTGGCAGATGTTGCGCGCCGCCAGCAACATGCCCGCCACCACCAGTTCCTTCACCGCGTTGGCGTTGGCACCGGGCGCATTGAACACCGCGACGCCGCGTTGCGTGAGCGAGTCCACCGGGATGTTGTTGACTCCTGCACCCGCGCGGCCCACCGCCTTTAAGCTCGCGGGGACCTCCATGGCGTGCATGTTCGCCGAGCGCAACAGGATCCCATCCGGGCGCTGGATCTCAGAGGCCACCTCGTAGCGCTCGCGGGGCAGGCGTTCGAGCCCGACGCTGGATATGTTGTTCAGGGTGAGTATCTTGAACATGGATCGGTTATCCTGTGTGCAGTGTACGCCGCGTGGGCGCGGGTTCCGGTTCCACAGCCCGGGCGCTGTGCGCGCCAAGCCCGCGCTACCGCCGCGCCGTCATCCCCGGCGCCGTTCGAACTCCGCCATGAAGTCCACCAGCGCGTCCACTCCGGCTTCGGGCAGCGCGTTGTACAGGCTCGCGCGCATGCCGCCCACGGAACGGTGGCCCTTCAGGGCCACCAGGCCCGCCGCCTTGGCCGCGGCGAGAAAGTCGGCATCCAGCGCCGCGTCGGTCAAGGTGAAGGGGATGTTCATCCACGAGCGCGATGCAGGCTCCACCGGGCTGTGGTAGAAATCCGAGGCATCCACCGCCGCGTACAGCTTCTCCGCCTTGCGCCGGTTGCGGACCGCCATGGCCTCGAGACCGCCTTGGCGCTTGATCCACTGGAAAACCAGCCCGGCGACATACCAGGCATAGGTGGGCGGCGTGTTGTACATGGAGTCGGCATCGGCCTGCACCTTGTAGTCCATGGCCGTGGGCGTGGCGGGATGCGCCTGACCGATCAGGTCCTCGCGCACGATCACGACGGTAAGCCCAGCCGGACCGATGTTTTTCTGGGCACCCGCGTAGATCAGACCGAAGCGTGCGACGTCGATGGGCCGGGACAGAATGGTCGAGGACATATCCGCCACCAACGGCACATCACCGGTCTGCGGCACAGAGTGGAACTCCACGCCGCCAATCGTCTCGTTCGGTGTGTAATGCACATAGGCGGCGCCGGCATCGAGGCGCCAACTCTCCCGGATCGGAATGCCGGAGTATCCCTGTGCCTCGCTGCTGGCCGCCACGTTCACGGTGCAGTAGCGTTTGGCCTCGGCGATGGCCTTCTTCGACCACGCGCCGGTGTTGACGTAGTCCGCGCGATCACGCCCACGCAGCAGGTTCAACGGCACTGCCGCGAACTGGCCGGTGGCGCCACCCTGCAGAAAGAGCACCTTGTACGCCGGCGGCACGGCGAGAATCTCCCGCAGGTCGGCCTCGGCGCGCTCCGCGATGGAAACGAAGTCCTTGCCGCGGTGACTCATCTCCATCACCGACATCCCGCTACCCTGCCACTCGGGCAGCTCCTCACGCGCTTGTTGCAGCACCTCCTCAGGAAGCACCCCGGGACCGGCACTGAAATTGTATACGCGGCTCATGGTCGATCACCTCGAACGATGGATATGCCGGGGACTACGGCCGACGCGGCACACGGTAGACCGGTAGGACCGGATCAGGTTTTGCGCGCCACGCGCGCGCCGGCCCCTACTTACTCCTCCAGGATACGCTCCACGCCTACCAGCTTCTCGTCTGCGCCGAGACGGATCAGACGCACGCCCTGCGTGTTGCGCCCCAGCACCGGAATCTCCGCGACCCGGGTACGCACCAAGGTACCGGCCTCGCTGATCAGCATGATCTCGTCTTCGTCATCCACCAGGGTCGCGCCCACCACCCGGCCGTTGCGCTCGCTGCACTGGATCGCGATGATTCCTTGGCCACCGCGCCCCTGGGGGGAATACTCGCTCATCGCGGTACGCTTGCCGTAGCCGTGCTCGGTCACCGTAAGCACTGCGCTCTCGGTCGCGATCATGAGGGCAATGACTTGCTGGCCTTCCTGGAGCCGTACACCCCGCACGCCACCGGCGGTGCGTCCCATGGCGCGGACCTCTCCTTCGGGGAAGCGGATCGCCTTTCCGGCGCTGCTGATCAACATGGCTTCCTGCGCCCCGTCGGTGATCGCCACCCCCACCAACTGATCGTCGCCGCGCAACTCAATGGCAATGATCCCGCTCGCGCGAGGGCGGGAGAAGTCCGTCAAAGGCGTCTTCTTGACCGTCCCGCCGCGCGTCGCCATGAACACGAAACGGCCTTCCTCGTATTCCCGCACCGGCAACAGGGCGTTGATCCGCTCCCCTTCTTCCAGTGGCAGGAGATTCACGATCGGCTTGCCGCGCGCCGTGCGCCCGGAATGGGGGAGCTGGTACACCTTGAGCCAATAGACGCGGCCGCGGCTGGAGAAACACAGCAGGGTGTCGTGGGTGTTGGCGATAAACAGCTTGTCGATGAAGTCCTCTTCCTTCATGTTCGCGGCGGCCTTGCCCTTACCGCCGCGGCGCTGCGCCTGGTAGGCATCCACCGGCTGGGTCTTGGCATAGCCGGCGTGGGAGAGGGTCACCACCACGTCCTCCTCGCCAATGAGGTCTTCCATGGTAAGGTCTTCGTGGGTGGACACGATCTCGGTGCGGCGTGCGTCCCCATAGCGGTCGCGCACATCGGTGAGCTCCTCGCGTACCACCTGGGCGAGCCGCTCCGGATCCGACAGGATCTGGAGAAAATCGTCGATCTGATCCAACAAGGTCTTGTACTCGGATACGATCTTGTCCTGTTCCAGCCCGGTAAGCTGATGCAAGCGCAGGTCCAGGATCGCCTGGGCCTGGTTGCTCGAAAGACGGTACTGTCCGTCCACCAGCCCCAACTCCGGCGCCAAGCCATCGGGCCGCGACGCCGCCGCGCCGGCCCGTTCCAGCATCTCGGTTACCACCCCGGCCTTCCAAGCGCGCGCCATCAGCGCTTCGCGCGCCTCAGCGCGCCCCGGTGACGCCTTGATCAGGGCGATCACCTCGTCGATATTGGCCAGGGCAACCGCAAGGCCTTCCAGAATATGGGCGCGTTCCCGCGCCTTGCGCAGGTCGAACAGGGTGCGCCGCGTCACTACCTCGCGGCGATGGCGGATGAACGCCTCCAGGATGCGCTTGAGATCCAGCAACTGGGGCTGGCCATCCACCAGCGCCACCATGTTTATCCCAAAGACGCTCTGCAGCTGGGTATGTTGATAGAGGTTATTGATGACAACCTCAGGCACCTCGCCACGGCGCAGTTCGATCACCATGCGCATACCGTCCTTGTCGGACTCGTCGCGCAGCTCGGTGATCCCCTCGACGCGCCGCTCCTTGACCAGTTCCGCGATCTTCTCCAGCAGGCGCGCCTTGTTGACCTGGTAGGGCAACTCGGTGACGATGATGGCCTGACGCCCGCGGCTGTCGTCCTCCACGTGGCTGCGGGCGCGCACATAGATCCGCCCGCGCCCGGTACGGTACGCCTCGCGGATGCCGGCGGCGCCGTTGATGATGCCGGCGGTGGGAAAATCCGGGCCCGGGAGATGCTCCATCAACTGACCGATGGTGCACTCGGGGTCGTCGAGCAGCGCCAGGCAGGCGTTGATGACCTCGGTCAGATTATGCGGCGGGACGTTGGTGGCCATGCCCACCGCGATACCCGCCGATCCGTTGACCAGGAGATTGGGAACCCGGGTCGGGAATACCGCCGGCTCGCGCTCGGACTCGTCGTAGTTCAACGAAAAGTTGACCGTCTCCTTGTCGAGATCGGCGATGAGTTCGTGGGCGATCCGCGCCATGCGCACTTCGGTATAGCGCATGGCGGCCGGCGCGTCGCCGTCCACGGAACCGAAGTTGCCCTGGCCGTCCACCAGCATGTAGCGCATGGAGAAATGCTGAGCCATCCGCACTATGGCATCGTAGACTGCTGATTCACCGTGCGGATGGTATTTGCCGATGACGTCACCGACGACGCGCGCCGATTTCTTGTAGGCCTTGTTCCAGTCGTTGCCCAGCTCGCTCATCGCGAACAGGACCCGGCGATGTACCGGTTTGAGCCCGTCACGCACGTCCGGAAGCGCCCGGCCCACGATCACGCTCATGGCGTAATCGAGGTAGGACTGCTTCATCTCATCTTCGAGATTGACCGGGAGGATTTCTTTGGCGAACTGTGCCATTCGGTGGGAACGATGCCGTTGCTCGGGTTACGTGATTGAGTAAAATCCGGGTTTAAACCGCCCGGATGGCGTTCCAGTACCTTACGCCATTCTTGAAGAGGCCATAATACCATAGGGTCACGCCGGGTGGCATCCGCACGGCTACCCGCCGATCAGACGTTCGCCGGGTATGTCTTGAGCAGCGCCTCGATCTGGCCCCGGTCCGGACGGTGCACTACACCCTTCTCCGTCACCAGCACGTCCACCAGTTCGGCGGGCGTGACGTCGAACGCCGGATTCCATGCGTCCACGCCCTCCGGGGCCACCGGCTGCCCGGCCAGATTCAGCACCTCCCGGGGCGCGCGTTGTTCGATGGGAATCGCGGCGCCGTCCGGGGTTTCCAGGTCCAGCGTGGAACTTGGGGCCACCACCATGAACCGTACCCCATGGTAGCGGGCGGCGATCGCGGCGGAATAGGTGCCGATCTTGTTCGCCACGTCCCCGTTGGCCGCCACCCGGTCGGCGCCCACGATGAGCCACTGCACCTTACCGGAACGCATCAGGTGGGCGGCGGCGCCGTCCACGAGTATGGTCACCGGGATGCGGTCCGCGAGCAGTTCCCATGCGGTCAACCGCGCGCCTTGCAGCCACGGGCGCGTCTCGTCAGCATAGACCTGCTGCAGTTTGCCGGCCCGGTAGGCACTGCGGATCACCCCCAGCGCGGTCCCGTATCCGCCCGTGGCCAGCGAACCGGTATTGCAATGGGTCAACACACCGCACGGACCCTGAATCTGCGCGGCGCCGAGTTCGCCCATGCGGCGGTTGGCGGCGATATCCTCCTGATGGATCGCCCGTGCCTCGGTCAGCAAGTCTGGGGTCGGATCGCCGGGCGCCAGGGCCGCGATGCGCCGCCCCATACGTTCCAGGGCCCAGGCCAGATTCACAGCGGTGGGACGCGCCGCCGCCAGGGCTGCGAGGTCTTCGCGCAACGCCTCGGTCCAGTCCGGCCCGGCCTGCGCCCAACGCGCGGCGGCCGCCAGTACCACGCCGTAGGCCGCGGTGATGCCAATAGCCGGCGCCCCGCGCACCACCATTTCGTGAATCGCCCAGGCAACGCCCGCGGCGTCGGTCAGTTCCAGGTGCTCGGTACGCCCCGGCAGCACCCGCTGGTCCAGCAGCCGCAGCCGGCCATCGTGCCATTCCACCGCGCGCACGGTGTCGAAACGGTCGTTCATCTCTGACGCCCCTTGCGGCCCGCCGCGCCGGCGGCCGAGCCCGGATCCACGGGCATGATACACGAAAGCCCCATCCATCGGCGGACCCGCCGGCACCCTATGGCGTTCCCCGTCGCCCGGATGGAGCGCAGGCCGGAATCTGGGGATTGCGACGCGCCGGTAGGCGCGGTCCCCGGGTTGCGCTGCGCTCCATCCAGGCTACCCGAGCACCAGGCGTTAACGCCGGCCCGAACCGCGTTGCGTCCCGCCACGGAAAAGCCGCGCCTTGATCCGCGCGCGCCGTCGCCATTTTTCTACGATACCAGCACGAAGTGAAGTGTCATGCGGGCTGGTGCCATCGACCGCATCGGCCCATAACGAAACGGCGGGGGCCGTCGCCGGTATCCTTGGGTTCATATTGGTATACTACGCGCCGGTCACACCGGGAGGCGGATTCCGGCCATGGAAGAAATCGACACGCTGATCCAGGCACGCTGGGTGATCCCGGTGGAACCCGCCGGGGTGGTCCACGACCACTATGCGCTGGCGGTACACCAGGGACGGATCCTCAACCTGCTGCCGCAGGCCGCCGCGCGGGCGCGCTACCGCGCCGCTCAGGTTCACGAGCTTGCCGACCACGCCCTGATCCCGGGCCTGGTCAACGCCCACACCCATGCGGCCATGTCCCTGCTGCGGGGGCTGGCTGACGACATGCCTCTGATGACCTGGCTCACGGAACACATCTGGCCCGCGGAGTCGCGCTGGGTCGGCGCCGAGTTCACCCACGACGGCGCGCGGCTGGCGTTCGCCGAGATGCTGCGCGGCGGTACTACGTGTTTCAACGACATGTATTTCTTTCCGGAGGTGACCGCCCGCCAAGCGTCGGCCTGCGGTATGCGCGCCTGTGTCGGAATGATCGTCATCGACTTTCCCAGCGCCTGGGCATCGGGATGGGAGCAATACCTGGAGAAGGGCCTGGCGCTCCACGATGAGTTTCGCAACGACCCTCTGATCCGCACCGCCTTCGCGCCCCATGCGCCCTACAGCGTGTCGGATCCCGCTCTCGCCCGAATCCGCGTGCTGGCCGACGAGTTGGAGGTCCCGGTGCACATGCACGTGCATGAGACCGATGACGAGATCCGGCAAAGCATGGAGCGCTTCGGCGTACGCCCGCTGGAGCGGCTGCGCGGCCTGGGCCTGGTGTCACCGGCGCTGCTGGCGGTACACATGACGCAACTCACCGACACGGAAATCGAATCTGTGGCGCTGGCGGGCGCCCATGTGGTGCATTGTCCGGAGTCCAACCTCAAACTGGCGAGCGGCTACTGCCCGGCGGACCGCCTCACCCGGGCGGGCGTCAACGTGGCATTGGGAACCGACGGGGCGGCCAGCAACAACGATCTGGATCTGCTCGGCGAGATGCGCACCGCCGCGCTGGTAGCCAAGGCGGTGGCCGGCAATGCCGCTGCCGTACCGGCAGCGCTGGCGCTGCGCATGGCCACCCTGAACGGCGCGCGGGCCCTCGGCCTGGGTGAACAGATCGGTTCCCTGGAACCGGGCAAGGCCGCCGACATCACCGCGGTGCACCTGGGCGAACTGGAGACCGAGCCGGTGTACCACCCGGTATCGCAACTGGTCTATGCCGCCGCGCGCCATCAAATCACCGACGTGTGGGTAGCAGGCCGCCAACTGCTCAAGAACCGTGTCCTCACCACCCTGGACGCCGCCGAGATCCGCGACAAGGCGCGCCGCTGGCGGGATCGGATAGCAGCGCCAGACGCGCAGTAGCGGCACGAACGCGGGCCCCGCGTGTATACTGGCTGGGTTTCCGGCGGGACCCGCGCGCGCGACGCGATCGGCGCGCCGGCCCCGCACATCCGATCCGCAGGCCATGTCCATGAGCGTCCCTGAACCGAACATCGATCCCCAGGAACTCGCCCACTTCGATGCCCTGGCGTCGCGCTGGTGGGACCCCGACGGAACATTCCGCACCCTGCACCATATCAACCCCTTGCGCCTGGACTTCATCCGGCGACGCGCGCCGCTGGCAAACCAACGGGTGCTGGATGTGGGCTGCGGCGGCGGGCTGCTCACCGAGGCGATGGCCGGCCAGGGCGCGCAGGTCACCGGCATCGACATGAGCGAGGCGCTGTTGTCGGTGGCGCGCCTGCACCTGCTGGAATCAGGTCAGCAGGTGAGCTACCGGCAAACCACCGTGGAGCAGTTCGCCCAGGAGGCGCCGGGGATGTTCGACATCGTGACCTGTTTGGAGATGCTGGAGCACGTCCCGGACCCCGCCTCGGTGGTCCACGCCTGCGCGACCCTGCTGCGCCCCGGCGGCCACATCTTCCTATCCACGCTGAACCGCAACCCCAAGTCGTATCTGTTCGCGGTGCTGGGCGCCGAATATCTGCTGGGCTTGATACCCAAGGGCACCCACGACTACCAGAAGTTCATCCGCCCCTCGGAACTGGAGACCTGGATGCGCCGCGCCGGCCTGAGCCTGGCGGAATTGACCGGCCTGCACTACAACCCGATTGCCGGCAGCTACCGTCTGGGCGCCGGTATCGACGTTAACTATCTCGTCCACGGCCGGCTTCCGGGGGGCGCGCATGAAGGCTGAGCGCCGCGCGCTGGGTTCGGCCGATCCCACCCGCTGGCCGGTACGCACCGTTCTCTTCGACCTCGATGGCACGCTGCTGGATACCGCGCCCGACATGGCCTATGCCCTGAACCGGCTGCTGGAGGAACGCCACCGCCCCTGCTTGCCCTTCGAGCGCATCCGTCCGCTGGTCTCCAACGGCAGCGCTGGCCTGATCCGCTACGCGTTCCAACGCGCGCCCCAGGACCCGGATTTCGAAGACCTGCGTCAGCGTTTTCTGGCGCTGTACCGGGACAACCTGGTGCGCGATACCCGGGTATTCCCGGGTATGGACGAAGTGCTGTCGACATTGGAATCGGCGCGGATCCAATGGGGCGTGGTCACCAACAAGCCTGCATGGCTCACCGACCCGCTGCTGCAACAACTCGGACTATGGGAACGCGCCGCCTGCGTGGTAAGCGGCGACACCACCCAGAACCGCAAGCCCCATCCCGAACCCCTATATCACGCCTGCAAGGTCGCCGGCCACCCACCGCAACGCTGTCTCTACGTCGGTGATGCCAAGCGTGACATCGAGGCCGGTCAACGCGCCGGAATGAAAACCCTGGTCGCGCTGTTCGGCTATCTCGGAGACGAGGACGGTCCGGAATCGTGGGGCGCCGACGGCATGGTGGAACACCCCGCCGACCTGCTGGATTGGATCGCCCACGAGGGCTGTGCCGATGATGCAGAACCTGTTTGATTGCACGCCGCGGCGCCGGAAATCGCCATGACCGGAGCCGGTGGTGTCACTCTGTTGTGGCTGGTTGCCCTGCTGGCGGGCGGCGCCGGCCTGCTGGCCGGCCTGCTTCTGCAGGCGCGGCGCACCGCGGGCCTGCGCGAGGAGAACGCACGGCTCGCTACGCGCGTGGAGGTGGAACATCGCGCCGGGGAGGAGAAGCTCGCCGCCCTGCAGCAGGCGCGGGAACAGCTGGCGGAGACTTTCGCCGCACTGTCCGGTCAGGCCTTGCGCACCAACAACGAGGAGTTCCTGCGCCTGGCGCGCGAAAACCTCAAGCAGTTCCAGATTCAGGCCGCATCCGAACTGGAAAAAAAAGAAAAGAATATCGAAGGCCTGGTCAAGCCCATCCGCGAGACCCTGGAGAAGACCGAACGCCAGATCCAGCTCATGGAACAGGAGCGCCAGAAGGCCTACGGATCGCTCTCCCGCTACCTGGAAACCATGGCCCAGACCCAGCAGCAGCTTCAATCGGAGACCCGCAATTTAGTCAAGGCACTGCGCCGCCCGGAGGTTCGGGGTCAGTGGGGAGAAATGACCCTCAAGCGGCTCGCGGAACTGGCCGGCATGGTGGAGTACTGCGACTTCTATCCCCAGGAGCACCGCGCCACGGAAGACGGTGCGCTGCGCCCCGACATGGTGGTGCGTCTGCCCAACGGCCGGGAGATCGTGGTGGATGTGAAGACCCCTTTGGACGCCTACCTGAGCGCGGTGGAGGCCGAGGATGACGCACAGCGCAAGCTGTTCCTGGAACACCACGCCCGCAAGGTGCGCGAACGCATCCGGGAACTCGCGGCCAAGTCCTACTGGAGCCAATTCCCAAAGAGCCCGGACTTCGTGGTCCTGTTCATGCCCGGGGAACAGTTTCTGAGTGCCGCGTTGGACCAGGACCCGGGGCTGATCGAAGAGGCGTTGCGCCAGCGGGTGGTGGTGGCCACCCCCACCAGTTTGGTGGCCCTGCTGCGGGCAGTTGCCTATGGCTGGCGCCAGGAAACCCTGGCGGAAAACGCCGAACAGATCCGCGCGCTGGGTGAGCAACTCTATGAACGCCTGGGGCGATTCTCGGAACACTTGGCGAAGCTCGGACGCCACCTCGGCAGCAGCGTCGAGCAGTACAACCGGACGGTGGGCTCCTTCGAGCGCCAGTTGACGCCGAGTGCCCGGCGCTTCACCGAAATGGGCATTCAGGAACGCCCGGGCCTGGACACACCGGAACCCCTGGAAAAAACCGTCCGCTCCTTGGCCACGGGTGGTGACGAGCCCCCCAGTCCTGGTGATTCATGAAGGCGGTAGACCGCTTCTGTGGTAAACCGGGGAGCACACGATAAATCCATGCGGCCCGCCCGCGCCGCACTTCGATCCACACCGAATCATGTCTCCTCACGGCCGGCATTTGACACGCCGGCGGCTCATTTGGACTAGCGACGCGGACCTTGATGCCGGACCTCACCCCCACCATCGATCCGTACGTCCAGGGCCGGGGCGCGCCCTTGGGTTCCCGCGAGTACTACAGCCTGCGGTTCCTGGCACCCGAGGTGCGCGACGACCTCACCGCGGTCCACGCCTTTGGACGGGAGGTGGCGGGGCTGGTGGAAGAATGCACCGAACCCACGGTGGCGCGCGCCAAACTCGCGTGGTGGGAACACGAGGTCCATGGACTCCGATCCGGATGCGGCCAACATCCGGTGAGCCGCGCCCTGGGCCGGGTCCTGCAGCGCCACCCCCTGGCACCGGAGCGTTTTCAGGAAATGTTCAACGCGGCACGCGACGAACTGGATACGCCACGCTACCGGGACTTCCCGCAACTGCACCGGCATTGTGCCCGCCTCGGCGGCACCCTGAGCCTGATGGCTGCGGAAGTGCTCGGCTACGAAGACGCGCGCACCCCAGTCTACGCCCGGGATCTGGGGATCGCCCTGCAACTCACCGATCGGTTGCGCGACCTGGGGCGGGATCTGCGCCGCGGCCGCTTGGGCCTCCCGCTGGACGAGCTGGCCGGTGCCGGATTGGAGGAGTCCGAACTGCTGGCCAACCCCTGCAGCGCGGCCCTCCGGACGTTGCTGGAAACCCAGACCGAGCGCGCCGCGCAGCATCTGCAACACGCCGTTGGAAAACTCCCCGCAGTGGATCGCTGGCGCCAGTTGCCCGGGGTGATCCAGGGACGCCTGTCACTGATGCTGTTGGAGGAAATGCGGCGCGACGGCTACCGGATGCTGGAACGCCGGGTGGAGCTGACACCCCTGCGCATGCTGTGGGCCGCCGGGCGGATCGCGCGCCGTGAACGCCGGCGTCAGCGCCGCCGCTAACCTTAAATGGCGCGCGCTTAAACGCCAGCCGCCGAAACCAGCCCGATCCGGGTTGGGTTATGCCACGCAACCCACGCAACCCACGCAACCCACGCAACGGAAGAATCGCGACTTTCTGCGTGGGCCCCATAGCCCGCGTGCCGTTCCCCGTAGCCTGGATGGAGCGCAGCGCAATCCGGGGACCGTCCTTCCCGCGCGGCGCAATCCCCGGATTCCGGCCTGCGCCCTGCACCCGGGCTACCCGGGCGGCTAGCGTTGAAGCCCGCCCGAACCGTATTGAACTCAGACACGGAAACCGCGTAGCGTTGGGTTCCGCGGCCATTTTTTACGCTATGGACCTACGCAGTGCCATCCGGGCTAGGCGTCGAACGCACGCCCAGTGACCCCGCGGCTGTCCGGCCCTATGAGGTACAGCAACGCTGGCACCACCGACTCTGGCGCGGCCCGGATCCCCGGATCCTCCCCGGGGTAAGCTTGGTTCCGCAAGCGCGTATTCACTACCCCGGGATCCACGCTGTTGACCCGCAGGTGGCGTTCGTTCTCGAGCTCGTCCGCGAGGCTCTGCATGAGACCTTCCAGGCCAAACTTGGAAGCGCCGTAGGCGCCCCAATAGGCCCGGCCCTGGCGGCCCACCCGGTCTGACACGAACACCACGGAACCATCGGGGGCGGCGCGCAGCAGCGGCATACATGCGTGGGTCAGGAGAAATGGCGCATGCAAGTTGACCTGCATCACGCGAAACCAAGTCTCCGCATCGTAGTGCTCCAGTGGGCTCAACACGCCCAGGATCGCGGCATTGTGCAGCATCCCGTCGAGACGCCCCAGTTGCTTGCGTAGCGCCGCCGCCAATTCCCGGTAGTGGTTCGGCTGCGCACCGGCAAGATCCATGGGATAGATCGCAGGCTGGGGATGGCCGGCCTGCTCGATCTCGTCGTAGAGGGTCTCGAGACGGGCCACCGCCTTATCCAGCAGCACCACCGTGGCGCCGTGGGCCGCGTAGGCCCGGGCCGCGGCGCGTCCGATCCCCTCCGCCGCACCGGTCACCAGGATGACGCGCTGCGCCAACAGGTCCGGCGGCGAACGATAGTGTTTCAAGGACTCCATCGTGTTTCCATCGGCAGGCCGCGGGCCCTGGCCGGCAGTCATGCCCGGAAGATCACGGGTGGTCCCCGGCAAGCCGGTCCATGAGGGCGAACAGGACACCCGAGACCACGAACGTGAGGTGGATGCCGACCTTCCAGGCCAGCTGCCGATCGTCGGCCTCCGCACTGTTCATGAACACCTTCAACAGCTCGATACCGGAGATGGCCACCAATGAGCCGAACAGCTTGAGTTTGAGGCCGGAGAACGAAACCTTGCCCATCCAGTCGGGCCGGTCCACGTGACCGGCGGTATCGATCTTCGACACGAAGTTCTCATAGCCGCTGAAGATCACAATCATAAGAAGGTTCGCCACCAGCGACATGTCCACCAGCGTAAGGATGGACAGAATCACGTCCTTCTCACTGCTGCTCACCACGCTGGGCACGAAATGCAGCAGCTCCTGGACAAACTTCACCAGCAGCATCAACACCGCCAGCGCCAGCCCCAGATAGAAGGGCGCCAACAGCCACCGGCTCCTGAACAACAGGGACTCGATTCCGGCCTCTAGCCTCCGCATCCGCGGCCTCCGTACCCGCTCGATCGGGTTTCGACCCCGGCAGCGGGGCCCGCGGCCGCATGATACCCCAAACCGGCACCGGTGGGGGCCGTCCCGGCCGCCACCTCACTTCATCAATTCCACCGCGACACCCCGCGCGCGCCGGGCATCGGCGCGCGCGGATATAACGCTGGAAATTCGGCTCGGTCCGGTACGCGCCGGCGGCCACGTGGTCGCCGGCGGACTACAGATGAAACGCCTTCAGGTACGCCTCCGCGCGGAAGACTTCACGACCGCGCACATCGAAGGACACCAGGGTTGGGGCATACGCGATCCCCAGCTCCCGGGCCCAGGACGCAGCCCCGCGGGTGCGTCCGTCCGGGGCCTGCACCGGCGTCTTCGACCACATACCCAACAGCACCACGTCGAAGCGCGCCAGCAGGACCCGTGTGGCCGGGCGCGGGAACACGTCCTCGTGCATATCGTCGCAGGCGCGGCACTGGCCCGGTTCGAACAACACGAGGAGCAGCCGCCGCGCGCCGCCCCCGTGAGGTGGTAGGGTGGCTGCAGAAAGGAGGGGTCCTTGCGGGAACCGGCACATCCCCCGGCTCGCCGCGGTCCGGCGCGGCGCCCGCCAGCCAGCCAGCCAGCCAAAGGGACAGGAACAACCCCAACCCAGCGTGGGGTGACACGCGCGGACGCCCGTGCGGCGTTCTCCCTACCGTTCCGGCCAAGGCACGAGGCCGGCGCTGTGGGCGACCACCGTTGGGGCACGCTACCGGCTGCTCATCGGCGGCGTTGCGCGTTTGACAGGGAAATGGGCTCGCAGCATGAGCGCGCTTCACGACACGTTGGCCCGTGGACCGGTGAATCGGTCTCCCGGTGTGAGACGCTACACCAACGTCGCCCCTGCCACGGTGCCGAATCTGGCGTTCAATCCCCGTACCTTATAACCAGAACCGATCTCAAAATCGCAGATCGGGCGTTCGGGAGCATGGGCGACCGAGATGCATTTTGAGATCGGTTCTAATCATCCCCCCGCCCGGGATACCTCAATCCGTACTCGCGTCGCTCCCGTCCAGGCGGCCTGTCCTTGCCGCGCATAGTTTTCGCATCCTCCTTTCCGCCAGACCGTGAAAAGGAGTTTTCAGCCATGGCTGCCCGCTTACAAACCGTGTCGGACCAAGCACCGTCCGTGATGGAAGCGCCAGAAACTTCCAAGACCGCCCGTCACCACCGGGGCCCAAGGGACACCCAGCAGCGTCTGGTCGAGACGCTGCGTACGACCCGTGCCTTGCAGACCACACTGGAGGTGGAAAAGCTGGTGGAGATCTTCTGTGAGGAGATCCGCGAGCGGGTGCCCCACGACGCCGCGATCTACCGCAATGCGACCCAGAACGTCCTGTTCAAGTTGGGCGAGGAAGCCCGCCACAGCTGTACCTACCGATTGGCCATGGGGGCACATTCCCTGGGGGAGTTGGGTTTTATGCGCAGCACCCGCTTCTCCGCCGCGGAGACGGCACGGCTGGAGGAGTTGCTGGCCCTCCTGCTCCATCCGCTGCGCAACGCGCTTTCGTACCGCTACGCACTGTGGTCCGCCTCCAAGGACCCACTTACCGGCGTCAACAACCGGGGCGCGCTGGACGCCGCCCTGAAGCGCGAGATCGGTCTCGCGCACCGGCATGGAACGCCTCTTTCCCTGCTGTTGATGGACATAGATCACTTCAAGTCCGTCAACGACCGGTATGGACATACCCTGGGCGACTGTGCCCTGCGCCACATCGCGGAATGCGCGGCCAGCTGCATCCGGGGCAGCGACATGCTGTTCCGTTACGGCGGCGAAGAATTCGTGATACTGGTCAGCAACACCGAGTGGTTCGGCGCCCTGATGCTGGCGGAACGGATCCGCACGGCAGTAGAGGCCATGGAGTGCACCTGCAACGACGTGCGCCTGAATATGACCGTGAGCCTGGGAGTCAGCACCCTGGAGCCAGGGGACGAGCCCACCACCCTGTTCGGGCGCGCCGACGAGGCCCTCTACGATGC
This sequence comes from Chromatiales bacterium 21-64-14, assembly GCA_002255365.1. Taxonomy (NCBI): domain Bacteria; kingdom Pseudomonadati; phylum Pseudomonadota; class Gammaproteobacteria; order Chromatiales; species Chromatiales bacterium 21-64-14. Next base: position 62,484 of record NCBI01000014.1, on the reverse strand, counting down.
CAAGGTGGAAGGCCGAAATCGGGTGCAGTTCACAGACCGGGCGGCCCGTTGAGCGGCATACAGTGACCCGCTTCACAGCTTTCCCGGGGACGCACCTATAGGCTGTAATCCGACGAATCCCGGTTACGGCCTCTCTGGTCCGGGGGCACATCATCGAGGCGGCCGACGGGGCCGCTCTGGAGCAAGGAATCGGGGCGATGGTTCGGGGCGATGGTCTGGAGCGACGGTCCGGAACCACGGCAGCCGAAGAAGGTCGGAAACCAGCAGAGCTGGTTACGGGAATACGGAAGGATCACAGTGGGAGATACGCCGATGATACAGCGGCAGCCTATCGAACAGCTGGTACAAGCCGATTTCCGGCTGATCGCGATCGAGACCACCACCCCGGACCGGGTGATGGAAATGTTTCGCAGCTTCAGTCAACGCACCGGCAAGGCCGTGTACCATTGGACCGCGGAGGATGGAATGTTCCGCCTCGGCGGCTTTGAACACATCATAATCCCCCACACCCAACGCGCGCTGGACGTGCTGGATTACATCGCCTCCAACAGTCTGTACGGCGTCTACCTGCTGCGGGGCATTATGGCGCCGCTGCAAGACAAACGCTGCATCGCGGCCCTGCGACGGATCGCGGAAGCCCAGGACGGCACCCCGAGATTGATCGTCCTGCTGGATGAAAAGGTCAGCCTGCCGGCGGAACTCCGGGATCTCAGCGCCCGTGTCAAACACGGACTGCGCAAGGTCTCCTGAGCCGCAACCCGGCGGGAATCCGCCTCCGGCACTCAATACCAGTGGTACTCTCCGTAACGGCCTTCCCCAGTCACTTTAGGGGAAGGCTCTTTTACGTGTTGTGGCAGTAGAAATCGCCGCACACGCACCCATCGACCAAACCGCGCTTGACCCGCTGCACCCGCAATGGCTGGCGGTAAGCGCACGGACCCAGCCCGGATTTTTCCCCGGTCGCCGGCCGCAGCCCCAATGCACGCGCCGGGTCTGGGCGTACCCCGTCTGCCGGTCCCGGCGTAGCCGCGGCAACGCCATTGGCGCTTTGTGTCCACGCGCGACGAACACCAGCGCGCGGAGTCCGCGCTAACCGCGCCGCGCCGCGATTCCGCGGGCCACGGTCTCCGCAGCCGCGCAGTGGCGCGCCAGCACACACTCGCCACAGCGGGGCCGGGGACGGCAGACGTCCTTGCCGTGGCGGACCAGCAGGGCGTGGTACTCGTTGAACAACCCGGTCTCCGGTCCCAATACGCGCTCCATCCCGCCGCGCAGAACCTCATAGGGTTCCGCACCCTGGACCACCCCGAGACGCCCGAAGATGCGCCGCGTATAGGCATCGATCACGAACACCGGACGATCGAAGGCGTACAGCAGGATGTCGTCGGCGGTCTCCGGGCCGATCCCATGGATGGCAAGTAGCGCTAGGCGCAACCGGCCGGTACTCCACCGGGACAGCCTGCGCAAACCCCCGGCGTCCCGGTACCAGGCGCAGAAACTGCGCAGGCGCCGGGCCTTGACGTTGAAATAGCCCGAAGGGCGGATCCAATCGGCGAGTTGCGTCGACGGCACCGTGGTGATCACGCGTGGGTCGAGGGCGTTGTGGGCCTTGAGGGCAGCGATTGCGCGCTCCACGTTGCGCCATGCGGTGTTCTGGGTGAGCACCGCCCCCACCATGACCTCAAAGGGTGTATCACCGGGCCACCAGTGTTGGGGCCCGTAGGCACGCTGCAGTATCCGGTAGATCGAACGCAGGCGCGCGCCCGGCAATTTGATGGCCGCGTGCGCTACCGCATTCACCGGCAATGATCCCGGCCGGCACGCCGGTGTCACGGCACGGACGCCGGGTCTATTTCCCGCCGCCACCGGGCGCCGCGCCTGGGTTGCGACGCCGGCCCGTGTGCTGCCGGCCGCCGCCCCCTTCCATCCCCGCCGCCTGCTGCAGGGCGCGCACCTCCTGCGGTGTACACTCCCGCCACTGCCCCGGTGGCAGTCCGCGGGTCAACTCCAGCGGCCCGAAACGCACACGGATCAGACGGCTGACCGCGAATCCCTGAGATTCCCACAGCCGGCGCACCAGGCGGTTGCGGCCCTCCCGCAACACTACGTAGTACCAATGATTGGCACCACGACCGCCCCCTTCCCCTGCGGTGATGCGCTCGAAACGCGCCAGACCGTCTTCCAGCTCGACGCCCTGAGTCAGGCGTTCCCGTACCAGTCCATCGGCCTCGCCGAGCACGCGCACCGCGTACTCCCGCTCCAATTCGGCCGAGGGGTGCATCAGCCGGTGGGCCAATCCACCGTCCGTAGTAAACAACAGCAGGCCGAGGGTATTCATATCAAGCCGCCCGACGGCGATCCAGCGTGCCGCAGTGAGGGGAGGCAAGGACCGGAACACCGTGGGCCGCCCGCCAGGGTCGTGGCGTGTGGTCACTTCCCCCTCGGGCTTGTGGTACAGGATCACCCGGGTCCGGGACACCTGCGGATCGGTCGTCTCCACCGGCCGGCCGTCCACGGCGATAGTGTCGGCAGCGCCCGCCCGATCGCCGAGGGCGGCGCGGCGCCCATTCACTGTGACGCGCCCATCCTGGATCCACTGCTCTACGACGCGGCGCGATCCGAGGCCGGCGCGGGCGAGGATCTTCTGGAGCTTCTCGGTAGCGGTAGCGGTAGCGGTAACGGTAGCGGTGGGTGCGGCAGGTTCCGCGCCCGCGCGACGCCGCGCTGGCCCACGGCGGCCTCCCGGCCCGGCGCCCATCAGTCCCGTTCGTCGGCGAACGCGGGATCCGACGCGGCGACGGAGTCCTCCGTAACGTCGCTGGAAAGACCCTCCGCAGCGGCGTCGCCGCTAGCTTCCCCGTCGCCCGCCTCCGCGTCCGCAACGTCGCCGCCCTCACCCGCCTGCGCCGCCGCGTCCTCGCCCTCATCCAGGGGAAACGCGACGTTCAACTGGGACAGGTCGCGCAACTCAGCCAGGGTGGGCAACTCATCCAGACTTTTGAGGTTGAAATCATCCAGAAAGCGCCGCGTAGTACCGTACATGGCGGGCCGGCCGGGGACTTCCCGATGGCCCACGATCCGAACCCATTCCCGCTCTTCGAAGGTCTTGATGATGGACGAGCTCACGCTTACGCCGCGGATGTCCTCGATCTCACCCCGAGTAACGGGCTGACGGTAGGCGATCAGCGCCAGGGTCTCCAGGAACGCGCGGGAATAACGTGGCGGGCGCTCCTCGCGCAGCCGCGACGCCCATTCCGCGAGTTCGCGTCGGACCTGGTAGCGGAATCCGCTGGCCACCTCCACCAGCTCCACGCCGCGCCCGGCGCATTCCGCGCCCAGCGCCTCAAGCGCCGCGCACACCTCGTCCCGTCCCGGACGCTCGTGCTCGGCGAACAGCTTGAGCAGCCGGTCTACGCTGACCGGCTCTTCGGCCGCCAAGACCACGGCCTCCACGATCCCCTTAAGCGACTGAGCTTCCACTGACCACGGTCTCATTATCGATGTCGTTGAGTTTGCCGCCCACCGCCTTCACATGGATCGGGCTGAACGGTTCCGCTTGCACCAATTCCAGCAGGGATTCGCGGATCAGTTCCAGCACCGCCAGCAGGGTCACCACCACGCCCATGCGGCCTTCCTCGGCCTGGAACAGGCGAGTGAACTCCACGAACTCGCGGTTCTGGAGGCTCGCCAGCACCTGGGACATGCGCTCGCGCACTGACAAGGGCTCGCGCTGCACGTGATGATGGGTGAACATCTCGGCCCGCGAGAGTACCTCCCGAAACGCTAACAGAAGTTCCTGGAGGGTCACCTTGGGCACCGGCCGCGCCACCGCCACCGGCGGCATTTCGGCCCGGACCGGGTGGATCTCGCGGCCTACGCGCGGCAGGATCTCCAAATCCGCCGCTGCCTGCTTGAATCGCTCATACTCCTGGAGTCGGCGCACCAATTCGGCGCGCGGGTCATCCTCGTCGTCCGTCTCCACGGGCCGCGGCAACAGCAGGCGGGATTTGATCTCCGCCAGGATCGCCGCCATCACCAAGTACTCCGCCGCCAACTCCAGGCGCAGTTCCTTCATCAGTTCCACATAGTGCACGTACTGGTGGGTGATCTCGGCGATGGGGATATCCAGGATATCCACGTTCTGGCGCCGGATCAGATACAGCAGCAGGTCCAGGGGGCCTTCGAAGGCCTCCAGGAACACCTCCAGGGCGTAGGGGGGGATATAGAGATCCAGGGGAAGCGAGGTCACCGGCTCACCCCGGACCATGGCCAGCGCCAGTTCCCCTTGGACCGGGGCGGCGCCCTGGGTCCCCGGGGGGCCGTGCGGCTCCCGGACCGAAGTGGCTTCGTTCATCGGTACACCAGACCCATCACCTCGCGCACCTCGTCCAAGGTCTGCCGCGCCACGTCCCGGGCCGACTCGGTCCCCTCGGCGATGATACCACGGACCCGGCTGGGGTCATCGAGAAACGGCTGCGCCCGCTGGTGGAAACCGTGGATTTCCGCCACTACCGCATCTACCACCGGCTGTTTGCATTCCAGGCAGCCGATCCCCGCCGAGCGGCAGCCGTCCTGCACCCAGCGTTGGGTCTCCTCCCCGGAATAGACCTGATGGAAACGCCAGACCGGGCATTTGTCCGGGTCGCCGGGGTCATTCCGGCGCACCCGGGCCGGGTCGGTGGGCATGGTGCGCAGCTTTTTGGCCACCTCATCCGGATCGTCGCGCAGGGCAATGGTGTTGTGATAGGACTTGGACATCTTCTGACCGTCCAGCCCCGGCATCCGCGACGCCGGCGTGAGCAGCGCCTGGGGCTCGGGCAACAGGATCCGCGCGCGGCCCTCCAGATAACCGAACAGCCGCTCCCGATCCCCCAGGGTCAGGTTCTGCTGGGTCTCCAGCAAGGCCCGCGCCTCTTCCAAGGCCTGCTGATCGCCCTGTTCCTGATAACGCCGGCGCAGGTCCCGGTAGAGCCGCGCGTTCTTCTTCCCCGCCGTGCGAATCGCGGCCTCCGATTTCTCCTCGAAATCCGGCTCGCGCCCGTAGAGGTGATTGAAGCGCCGCGCCAGCTCCCGGGACATCTCCACATGAGGCACCTGGTCCTCCCCCACCGGCACGAAGCTCGCCTTGTAGATCAGGATGTCGGCAGTCTGCAGCACCGGATAGCCGAGGAAACCGTAGGTGGCGAGGTCTTTCTCCTTCAGCTTTTCCTGCTGGTCCTTATAGGTCGGTATACGTTCCAGCCAGCCTAACGGGGTGATCATGGACAGCAACAAATGGAGTTCTGCGTGCTCCGGGATCCGCGACTGGATAAACAAGCGCGTGGCACTCGGATCCACACCCGCCGCCAGCCAGTCGATCACCATATCCCAGACGCTGTCCCGGATGGTCTGGGGTGCGTCGTACTGGGTAGTCAACGCGTGCAGATCGGCGACGAAGAAGAAACACTCGTATTCGTGCTGGAGCCGCACCCAGTTCTTGAGCACCCCGTGATAATGGCCCAAGTGCAGACGACCCGTGGGCCGCATGCCGGACAGGACGCGTTGATTGGGTACCGGAACGGAGCTCACAGGCCCCCCGCCTACAAGCCAGTCACGAAGTAGATCGCGTGCTCGATCCAATTGATCGGCGGTACGATCAGGTAAGCCAGACCGCCAGTGATCAGCAGTACCAGCAGGATCGGAAATCCATAGGGTTCGATGCGGCTCACCTTCCAGGCCCACGGCCCCGGCAGCAAGCCCACCAGCACCCGACCCCCATCCAGGGGTGGCAGCGGCAGCAGATTCAGGACCATCAGCACCAGGTTGATGGTGATCCCGATCTCGCCCATATAAACCATCGGCGCGGTAAAGCTGCCCAGCATCGGTGCCAGCACCAGGCCGATCTTGGCGATCAGGGCCCAGAACAGGGCCATGACCAGATTGGAGGCGGGGCCGGCGGCGGCGACCAGGGCCATATCGCGCTTGGGGTTGCGGAGATTCTGCCAGGTGATCGGCACCGGCTTGGCCCACCCGAACAGGAACGGCGCGTGCAACACCAGCAGCAGGACCGGGATCACCACGGTGCCCAGCGGGTCGATATGCTTGATGGGGTTGAGCGTAAGGCGCCCGAGCATCATGGCGGTGGGATCACCGAGGCGGCGGGCCACCCAACCGTGGGCCGCCTCGTGCACCGTGATGGCGAACAGGAGCGGAAGCGCCAACACCGCGATGGTCTGAACAAGGGTGAAGCCCGGCATCCGCGGGATTATATCCGGCAATCGCCGTCGGCATAAGCCTTGACGCCACCCTGCCGCTGGGCTAGTCGGGTTTTCTCACCCGCGCTACGGAACGTACGGAACAGAACGGGCGTGCCTTCGTTCGTGGGTTCCGTGGCCAGCTTTTTTCGATACGGGCTTCAATAAGCGCCATTCGGATCAGGCCCGACCGGGGGCCTGATCCAGCGTCCGGCGACCGGGACTCCAACCCCGCGCCCACCGCCCGGACCGCTACTCCCGGGGCCTTCCCAGGCCCAACAGTCACACCGTCACGACTACACGGCGCTCTCGGACAGGCACTCGGTATCGCCCTTGCCCTGGCGCAGCACTACCGGTACACCCTGTTCCCAATGCAGCACGGTGGTCGACTCCATGCCCCCGGGTCCACCGTCGATGACCGCGTCCACCTCATGCTCCAAGCGGGTACGGATCTCCTCGGGATCGGTGAGGGGAAACGTTTCCCCCGGCAGGATCAGGGATGTGCTCATCATGGGTTCGCCCAGTGCCGCCAGCAACGCCTGGGCGATCGTGGACGCGGGGACGCGTATCCCAATGGTCTTGCGGCGTGGATTCTGGAGCCGCCGCGGTACCTCCCGGGTTGCGCGCAGGAGGAAGGTATAGGGACCCGGCGTCAGGCTCCGGATCAACCGATAGGCGGTGTCCTCCACGCGCGCGTAGGTGGCGATCTCCGAGAGGTCCCGGCACACCAGCGTGAAATCGTGGCGTGCGTCCAGGCGGCGGATCCGGATGATACGCTGTAGGGCGTCCTTGTCCCCGATATGACAGCCCAGCGCATAGCAGGAATCCGTGGGGTAGGCCACGATTCCACCGTTTGCCACGATGTCCGCCGTCCGGTGGATCAGTCGCAACTGCGGGTTCTGTGGGTGAATATGGAAAAACTGGCTCATATACAGAGGCGGCTCGCCCCAGACCCCGAATCGGCGGGGTGGCGGGGATATTTTAACTCCCGCCCGCCGGCCGCTTTCAGTAGAATAGGCGGCTGCGGGAAATGCCAGCGAGTCTACCATGGGACTGCCACCGGCCGATATTCACCTGCTCGCCGACGCACTGCGCGATGCCGTCGATGAAGTGGTGGAAATCTACGAACAGGATGCGCCGCCTGCCACCGGGCAGGTGACCCCGAAGCTGCTGGCGGAGGCCGCCGGTCAACTGATCGAGATCCTCAAGCGGATCGACTCGGACCACAACGCCGACACCCCCCCGCTGGATCCGGACCCACACCCACCGGGGCCGGCCTCCGAGGAGGACCTCAGCCAACTCGCCGACTACGGGCTCAGTCTGCTCGGAGATCTGGCGGCATGGGCGGAACGCCTCGGCGTGCAAGACCGCAAGCGCGACCTGGAACTGCTCGCGTTTCCGCTGGCCCTGTGGGTGACCCGCCACGGCGGAGAACTGCGCACCATGGAACCGGTGGTCAACGCCGTGGCGGTCCTCGCGAACCAGTCCAAGGACAACCGCGCCCTGGAGGAATTGTATGGCGCGACCGGGGAGTTGATCGACGCCGCCGCACTGACCATCCGCCAGGACCTGGAGAAAGGCAATCCCGGCAGGCCCTGGCGGGTGTTGAATCTGAACCGCGCCATCATCGCCACCCGGACCCACAACCCACGAATCATGGAACAGGCCTTCGGGACCCTGGTCCAAAATCTGCCGGAAGACGCCCCCGCATTCTTCCGCGAGGGCATGGGGCAAATGGATGCCCTCGACTACCCCGCCCCGGTGCGGGCCGTAATGGAACGCTACTACCGACGCTGGTGCCTCCAACACACCCTGCACTAAACCCCAACAGAGGATCCGCTCCCACCATGAAGCTGCTGTTCGACATGTTTCCGATCATCCTGTTCTTCGTCGCCTACAAATGGGGCGGCATGTACGTCGCTACGGCGGTGGCGATCGCCGCGACCTTCGGTCAAGTTGGCTTCTTCTGGCTGCGCCACCATCGCGTCGAAAAGATGCACATCGTGACCCTGGCCATCATCGTGGTTTTCGGCGGCGCGACCCTGCTGCTGCGCGATCCGATGTTCATCAAGTGGAAGCCCACCGTACTGGACTGGGCCTTCGCCGTGGCGTTCATCGGCAGCCGCATGGTCAGCGGCAAGACCCTGGCCGAACACATGATGGGACACGCGGTCAGCCTCCCCTCCGCCATCTGGGGGCGATTGAACGCGGCCTGGTCGGTGTTCTTCATCGGGATGGGGATCCTAAATCTGGTGGTGGCCTATCACTACTCCGATGACATCTGGGTGGATTTCAAACTGTTCGGAACCCTGGGCCTGACCCTGGTGTTCGTGTTTCTGCAGGCACTGTACCTGGGGCGCCATATGGAACCCGAACAGAAACCGGAGGAAGGCGGCTGATGCTCTACGCCATCCTGTCCGAGGACACGGAAGACAGCCTGGCACGGCGCGGCCCCGCGCGCCCCGCGCACTTGGCACGCCTGCAGGCCCTGCGCGACGCAGGTCGCCTGGTCTTGGCCGGACCCCATCCCGCCATCGATAGCGAGGACCCGGGTCCGGCGGGCTACTCCGGCAGCCTGATCGTGGCGGAGTTTCCAACCATGGAGGCGTGCCGCGCGTGGGCCGACGCGGATCCCTACGTAGCCGCCGGCGTGTATGCCCGGGTAACCGTGAAACCGTTCAAAAAGGTATTGCCCTGATGGCTGGATCGGATCGCGTGAACTTGCTACAGGAGCGGATCCGCGCCGCCCTATCACCCGCCGCGCTGGAAATCGTGGATGACAGTCACCGCCACGCCGGACACGAGGGCGCCAAATCCGGCGGTGGACACTACAATGTACGGATCGTCTCCGAGGCATTCCGCGGCAAGGCCCTGCTGGAGCGCCACCGCCTCGTCTATGCCGCCGTGGGCGACGCCATGAACCGCGAGGTCCACGCGCTGAGCATCCAAGCCCAGACCCCGGAAGAAGCCGCCGCCGGCTGAAGCGCGACGTCGCTGGAATAGGCACGACTCCGTCGTAACCAGTGCATGAGGAAACGGGTTCGGACCGGACGGACGCCTAGCGCGGTGCGTCACGCAGGTGTTGGGCGGCACTGCCGAGGAGTTGCAGGGCCGCCTGGGTCTCGGGGCGTTTCATCACCTGGAGGAACCCACCAATGCCCCCGCGCGGCGCGGGCTTGCCGTCCTGCTCTTCCAGTGCGTGAGTAAGGGCCCCCAACAAGCGGACCACGCTTTGCTGGACTTCCTCCCGCTCCAGCAACGCCAGGATCTGCAACAGGGCGCCGCTGCGGGTGAGCCGATCCACCAGCACCAGGGCCTCGCTCCACAACCCGGCGAGCCGCCCCACCATCTCTTCGCTCAGTGCGTCCTGGACCGCGCCCGCCACCCGCGCCAGATGCACGAGCCGCTCCACATCGCCGTTCGCTACCAGCACGCCCAGGGCCGGAAGCGCCTGACCGATACCGCTGCGGTTGATCCGATCCAGCAGGTCCAGGGATTCGGCCAGGGTCGCGGACACGCGACCCACCATTTCGTCGGTCAGGGCATCCCGTGCCCCCTGCACCAGCCCCTGCCACTCGCTGGGCGCTTCGTGGTGCGCCGTCCCATCACCGATTGCCTCGCTCATCGCTGTCACCCCGCGCGCCTAGAGGATCCCACGGGCCGAGGCCCAGTAGAGCTGGTTGTAGGCCATTTTAAACCAGTGCATCGCCTGGGTCGGGGGCTTGGGATCCGGCGGGTTCTGGTAGTTGAACATCGCGTAGGTCGCCCGGTCCTTGCCTGCCTCGATAAAGCAAAACACTTTTCCGTCGTAGTCCCGCACCGGCGCGCCGACGCGTATCATCGCCGCCAGATTTTCGCCCAGCGTATCGGCTTCGAAGTGCGCCGTGGAACCGGCCTTGCTGATCGGCAGGTTGGTGGTGTCCCCGAGCACGTAGACGTTCTCCCGCCCTTCCATGTTCAGGCGGTGACGGTCCGTGGGAATCCAGCCGCTCTTGCCCAGCCCGTTCTTCTCGATCACCTCCATGCCACGATGCGCCGGTATGCTGATCAGCAGGTCATAGGGCGTCTCGGACCCTTCCTCGCTGAGCAATACTTTGCGCTTGCCGTCCACCTCTTTGAGGTTGAACAGCGTCTCGTAGCTGATCCCGAGGCGTTCGAACTCGGGCGTTGCCCACTTCGCCACGTTCTCGAGCCCATGGGTACGCCCAATCGGGTAGGTATAGTGCAGTTGCGTCTTGTCCAGCAGGCCCCGGTCCTTGAAATAGTCATGGAGCATGAAGGTGATCTCCAGCGGCGCCATGGGACACTTATGCGGAACGCCCACCGCGATCACCACCTTGCCTCCCTCGAATTCACGCAGGCGCCGGAAGAGCTTCAGCGCCGAGGCCTCGGTGTAAAAGAACTCCCCGTGTTCCTCCAATCCAGGTATCCCCTCGGGATAGATCCGCGAGCCGGTAGCGATTACCAGCACATCGTAACCGTAGGCCTTACCGCTCTTGGTCTTCACGCGGTTGGCATCCAGCTCGAATTCCTCCACCGGATCTACGTGGAACTCGATGCCCGGTTCGAGCAGGCTCGCCTGGTCCCGGTACAGGTCCTGGGGCATCATGCGCCCGACCGCGACGTACAGCAGGCCGGGCTGGTACATGTGCCGGTCCGACGCCGACAACATCTGAATCGCCACCTTGCCGTCGCGCATTTCACGGTGCAGCCGGCGCGCAAGATTGTTCGCCAGTATCGTCCCGCCCATCCCGCCGCCAACTATCAGAATCCTCATGGCCTCCTCCTCGCGCGTATCGTTCGGTGCTACTGGGATGACGGCGGGTGGGGTGCCGCTGGGCGCTCCACGCCCGGCCCACCACCGCCTGCGCCCTGGCGTGTGGCTACTTCAGCTTGCGCACCCGGATGTGCCACACCCCATCCTTCTCCTCGGTTCCGACCATCTCATGGCCGACTTTGTTCACCCACTCCGGTACGTCCGCCGCTGAACCCTTGTCCGAGGACAGCAGTTCCAGCACATCACCCACCTCCATCTCCTTCAACTGTCCGATCAACTCCATCAGGGGACCCGGACAGAAACTTCCAGTGGCATCGACTACCTTAACCTTATCATCACCCATGTCCACCACCCATCTGATTCATTCCATGCTCCGGCGAGACGCAGCGCGGAAGGTCGCTCAGAACACCACGATCTGGCCTTCGGCCCCATCACTGAGGAACCGCGTCAGTCCCAACGGCCCATCCAGATACTCCTCCAAACCCGACGCCTCAACGCCCAGCACGTCCAGGGCCATGGAACACGCATACAATCGCGCGCCGCCGAGCTCCTTGGCTTGCTCGAACAGGCGCTTGAATGACGGCACGTTCTTGCCTGCCATACGCCGGCCGAAGTCACCCTCCGCGGGCGCCTGCGCCGCCGTGCCCTGCACGAAATAGGGCAATGCGTTCATGGAAAAAAACACCGTGACCTCGGTTCCGCCGGCGGCCGCGGTCGCCGCCGCCATGGCCGCCATCTGGATCCGCTCGTGGGCCCCGGATACACACAGGATACTGAGTTTGTCCGCCATTCCCTAACTCCTCGTCCAACCAGGCTCCCCTGCACACCACCGCCGCAGGTGGTCCCGGGCGCGTGTCCGACCGCACGGACGCGGGCTCCCTTGCCCGTGCTATGTCGGCAAAGATCTTCCTGAAAAACTGCCTGCTCCGCAGCGGGCCGGGGGGAACCGCGCGTGGCCGTTTCCAGCAGCCCGTCCAGTTACTCAGAAGCGCCGTCCGATCCCGAAGCCTACCAGCCACGGGTCGATCTGCACATCCACGCGACGCACCGCTCCGGGAGACGTGAGGATCGCGGTGGTTCCCAGGTCTATGTACTTGAGATCCATGTTCGCAAACCAACCGCCGCCCAGGGCGAAATCGGCCCCCAGCTGCGCCGCCACGCCCAAGGAACTGTCCAGGTGCACACTCGTGGTACCCAGGGCCGCGTTCAGACTCGGGCTGGCCTGCTCGGCGTAGAAGTCAGTATAGTTGACCCCAAGACCGAGATAGGGTTGCACCCGGGCGCCCGGCAGGAAATGATATTGCAGGGTCAGGGTGGGCGGCAGGGTTCGCGCGTCGGCGATCTTGCCGAGACCTGCGATACTGCCCTGCCCGCTGATATCATGCTGGCTGGAGCCGAGGATCAGTTCCGCCGACCAACGCGGCCGGAAGAAGTAGCTGATATCCAATTCGGGAATGGCGTCGGTACTCACCGACACACCAGAGCCCGGCAGGGTGGAGACCACGCCGCTGGAATCGTTGGGCACCAGGACCACGCCCCGCAGCCGTACCATCCACCGCTCGCCCTGCGCGTGGGCCAGTCCGATGCCCGCCGCCACGCTCAACAGCACCGCCAACATCCACAGCGCACCAATGCCGGTCCGTCGTCTCGTATTCCTCATGGTCATCTCCCCGTTTTCGATGCCGCGCCCGGTCGTCACTGCACCCCCCAGCGGGCGCTCCCGCCGGGGCCCGCGTGGACCGATGGGACTCTATGGACCCGCGCGCGATGTTCAATGATGGTGATGATGTCCCGGCCCATGGCAACCGCAACCAGGTGCAGTCCCGGTGCGCAGGGAACGCATGGCCTGCTCCCGGCCGCGCGCCATTGTCCCCTGCACCGCCGGGGCACTGACCAGCCTGCGCGCCCCGACCCGGCAATGGGGGCACGCCGGATTGGGATCCGACATACCCTGCAGCGATTCAAAGCGGTGTCCGCACCCCGGACACTCATATTCGTAGATTGGCATGACGCCCTCCGAATCTGATAGACGGTGGGATCGCTATCCACGGCGACCACGGTCGATTGGTACCCCGAAGCCGTCAGGCGGCTCCCATCACCTTGCTGGTATTGACCATCTCGCCGACCCGGGCATGGGGCGGGCGTAAATGGCCGGTCTCCACCTCCCAGATCCAGCCGCTCACCGTCACATGGTCGGGAATCAACGGATGGCTGCGTACGTATTCGATCTGCTTGGCGCAGATCTCATCCACGTCATCGAACATCTTGATCCATTTCCCGAACCCCCCCTTCTCCAGCTTCAACTCCGGCAGGGCCGGGTCGAGCTGCAGGCGATCGACGTCGATCCCTTTGTCTTTTAGTGCTTTAACCAGGGTCTCGGTGCGCGCGGACATCATCCCGCACTCTGTGTGATTGATGATCACGATCTCCTCAGTGCCAAAGAAATTGCAGGTCAGCATCGCCGAACGAATAGCGTCATCAGTGATCAGTCCGCCGGCATTGCGGAACACGTGCGCGTCGCCCCGATCACCACGGATTCCCAGGGCCTCGTCCACCGGCAGGCGTTCGTCCATGCAGGCGCAAACCCAAAGCCGGCGGTTGTTGGGAATCTTCAGTTGCCGACGCAACGCCCAACCCTTACGTTCAGAAAAATCGGACTCCAACTGTTGCTTTAGTGTCATGGCACTCTCTCCTTCCGGATGGTTCCGGTCGCCGCGGATAGCACGAAATACCATTGCGAGATCCGTGCCAGCGAGAGAAGTCTCACCGTATCAGTTGCTTGTAGATTTAGCGCGGCAGGCGCGGGGAACGTGGGTTTCGCATCACGCGTGACGTGCCGGCGATACAGCGAAGCGGGATCAGTGTCTTAGCGGAATCGAAGCCACGGTTCCCGGTAGGCAGTATCACAGCGCCCTTTTGCTCACGGGAGCAGCGACACACCAAGTGCAGCGCAGCACAGGGATTGTGGAATCCGGGAAGTGTGGGTGCATAGATGCATAGGGCCGGAATGGGCAAGGTGCCTGACCGGATGTTGAAACCGTTAGATCCCGGCCGGTTGCAACGCGCTGCGCCACGACGCGGGCCCGCGCCTCGCTCCATTTCTCGGGCGCTTGCCCGTTTGCAAGACGTTGCGTCGCATCCCTGATCCGCTGGACGGGCTGCCTTTTTTACCGCCGGTTAAGCGCCCGACGCGGTACCCGCTGGCCGCATACGCACACGGTAGGTGTTGGGATTGATACCATGAATAACCAACTTCTGATGCACGGCTCGCGGCGTGATCTCCATCATCCGGGCCACGGCAGTGACATTTCCGTCGCAACGCTCCAGCGCCTCGCGGATGAGGCGGGATTCCAACTGCCGCGCCGCGTTGCGCTTCAGGTCTTTGATGCTCGCGTCGGTGTCGCGGATACCGTCTACGCTGATACGCGCAGGCGCGACCTTTATCCCTACATCCTCGATGACATCACCGGGGGCGAACAGGAACGCCCGCTCCATGGCGTTCTCCAGCTCTCGCACGTTGCCGGGCCAGTCGTAGGCCATCACGTGGCCCCAGGCCAGTTCCCCGAGCATCTTACGCTGCCCGTCGTATTTCTCCGCCAGTAGATCGAGAAAATGCCGCACCAGGGCGGGCAGGGCCTCCTTCTGCTCGCGCAGAGGCGGTATATGAATCGGCACCACGTTCAGACGATAGTAAAGATCGCGGCGGAATTTTCCGGACGCCACCAATTCCTCGATGTTCTGATTGGAAGCGGCAATGATGCGGACTTCCGCCTTGAGTGTCTGCTTGCCGCCAACCCGTTCGAACTCGTTGTCCTGCAGCACCCGGAGCAGCCGCGGCTGGGCCGCCAAAGGAAGCGAGTCGATTTCGTCCAGAAACAGCGTTCCACGTTCCGCGCGCTCGAAGAACCCGTGATGAACCTCGTAGGCACCGGTGAACGCTCCGCGCTCGTGACCGAACAGCATGCTCTCGATGAGGTTCTCCGGTATCGCACCACAGTTCACCGCCACGAACGGCTGGTTCCATCGCCCGCTCATCGCGTGCACCGCGCGCGCGATGACTTCTTTACCCACGCCGGTCTCGCCGGTAACCAGAACCGTGGCTGGCGTCGGCGCAACGATATCCACCCGCTCCAGGGCGGCGCGCATGACCTCGGAGGCGGCCACAATCAGGTGCCGGGCATTCTCCGGCGGGCGCTCCTTGCTGGCCGCGTGGCACCACGCCTTGCGCATCTTCTCCTCTACCCTCACGACGATGTCTACGGTTGTCGACTTCGCCGTGATGGTATTGCCTTCGCTGCGGTATTCGTCACCCGGTTTGTCCACGGCCTGCTCCGGGTCCGTGTAGACGCACACCTCGCAGCACCCGTCGTTGGTCGCGATACGCTTGCGTAGTTCCACCTTCGCGTAACCGAAATTGCGCGCGGCAATGCCGCCGAACACACTCGACGTCATACGGCACAGCTCCGGCGCCTCCTTCACGGCATCGCCGAACGGACAACGGGTATTCACTACCCGGACCACGCCGGGCTCGCTGGATGCACGCGAGAAGTTCCCGCCGATCTGATTCTTGATCCGCACGATCATATTGGCATACTGATCACGGCTGATGTCCCCATGGACACCCATCTGCCGGCGGCAGGTATCCTCCAGGCAACTGCTGGCGGCGATTCCCAGATGTTCGATGTGGCTGGCGTCCCCGGTTCCCTTATTCCCGAGTTGGGCGGCGATCTTCACGCTCTGCGTCACGAACGTTTGCAGAAACGTGATCGGCGTAAGCTTGCGCTGCTCGAAGTCGCTCATCGCATCCTCCTGATTCCCGACCCGCCACGATGGCCCCGGGGCACGTCTATCCCCAACCCAAAGCAGGAACCATACCAACAAAATTTTTATAAAAAATACAATTGATTACTATGGGCACGTCGCGTTGGAAGGGAAATCTGACTTCCCAGTCTTCCCACCACCATGGGCAGGGCCATGCCCGGGATCCCGCGCCATGCGTGCCCCTACAGTGTAGTTCAAAAATGAGAATGCAGATTTCCTGGAAGGAACTGTTACTTCGCGGACGCTGGGGTACGCCAGCCACGGGGGGGGGGTGGAGACCTTCCGGGGCCAAGCGGAGCACCAACCCGCATTGCCCACCCGGATCCCGCGCACTCAACAGGAGCGACCAGCCTCCCCTGTCACCGACGCGGCGGCATGTCAGCTACGCTTTGCGCCCCTGCACGACGCACGGCGGTGCGGTATCCAAATCTAATCCGTCAGGGGAATACCATCGGGAACCAAGTGCTTGGAGACCTGCGCCAAGCCGCGGTCCAAGGCGATCAGCAACGCCCGGTAAGCGGTGCGGTTGAACTCATCCTCGTAGGCGCCCTTACCCCGGAGTACCGACACGTACCGGCTACCTTGCACCGGGCCGGAACGGTACACCCCCTTCACGAGCACGCGGCCATCCCCGGCCAGGGCCCGGATCTGCACCGCGACCGCGAAGGTCGGCCGACTGACCCCCGCGGCGCTGTGGGTCCGGTAGTCGAATTCCACCACCTGCGCCACTATGGTCACCTGCGGGGCGCCCGCGCCAAACGGGGTGAACCAGCGCCCCAGCGCCGCCGGTCCGGCTTGGGCGAGCATCCGGTCCGCTGTCTGCAAGGCGCGGCGTGCCGCATCCTCACTGGGCAGTGTCACGGTTTTGGAATCCTCCGCAAGACGGAAATCCGCCCGTGCCGACACCGGCGTGACCGGCGCTAGCGTCGCCAGCGCGCGGCCGAGCTCCGCGTCGTCCGGATGCAGTACCGCCACCGGAGCGCAGGCCACGGCCCCCAGCAGCGTCAACCCGGCGGCAAACGCTATCGGCGCGCGCCGCAGTATCCCGTATCCGTTCCTCGCGTTCATCGCCCCGCCTCCGCCCGCCCGATACCGCCCCGCCGCTCACAGGGCATAGCCGAAAGCCTCCTTGAACCGGTCTCCAAAACCTGCCCGGTCGAACCGGTGGTTCTGGGTACCGTGGTGCTCGATCTTGACGGCCCCCATCAGGGATGCGATCCGCCCGGTGGTCTCCCAGTCCAGGTCGTTCATCAGACCATACAACAGGCCCGCGCGATAGGCGTCACCGCACCCGGTGGGATCCGCCACGCGGGTCACCGGCGCCGCCGGGATGTCGATCTGGCGCCCGCCGCTGTAGATGGTGGAACCCGCGCCACCGCGGGTGATGATCAGTGCCGTTACGCGTCCCGCCAGCTCCTGCGCGCCGAGCCCGGTCCGCTCCTGCATTAGTTGAAACTCGTAGTCGTTGAGGGTCACCCAGGTCGCCTGGTCCACGAACGCGCTCAGGGCCGGGCCGTCGAACATCGGCATGCCCTGTCCGGGATCAAAGATGAACGGAATCCCCGCCTGCGCGAACTGCGCGGCGTGTTCGATCATGCCCTGGCGTCCATCGGGCGACACGATCCCTACCGTTATTCCATCGCCGCTCGGTACCCGGTTCTGGTGCGCGGAGTTCATGGCGCCGGGGTGGAAGGCCGTGATCTGGTTATCGTCCAGGTCGGTGGTGATATAGGCCTGGGCGGTATAGGCCCCTTCTACCGTCGTGACATAGTGGCGATCGATATCGTTCTCGTCCAACCACGCCGCATAGGGGCCAAAATCGTTGCCCACTGTGCCCATCGGACGGCTCGATCCTCCGAGCAGACGGAGGTTGTAGGCGATATTCCCCGCACACCCGCCGAACTCACGGCGCAACTCCGGCACCAGGAACGAGACATTCAGGATATGCACCTGTTCGGGAAGGATGTGGTTTTTGAACCGGTCGTGAAACACCATGATGGTATCAAAAGCAAAAGACCCGCAAATCAGTGCCGACATGCCCGCTCCCCGATTCCACCGTGAAAACGCCAACCACGATACCGCCGGCGCACTTCATCAGCAACCCGCCCGCCAGGAAACGCAGCGGCGCGAGGCGGTGGATCGGCGCAGCAACCCCGGAATCGGCCGGTGCCGCTGCCGTTGCGGCCATCCGCGCCATCCGTGGATGGCGGGTGGGTGAACAATATCGGAGCGTTTGGCGGGCGTTCCCGCCGGATCCCACGGGCGCAGCCAAGTGGATAAGGATCACGAAACCGGTGCGATCTCCCACGCGCCTCGCAACGCGCAGATTACCCGGCCCGGCCCCGAGGGCCGGCATCCCCCACGACGGCCCGGGTCTTCACAAACACCCGCAGGGCGGTTAGCAGGTCGGTGCGGGTGGGGAACGGCCCGTGGGCCTGGAAACCCCGGCTCTGGAAGTACCATCCACTGGCGCCCCCTTCGGCGAATTCCTGAAAGAAAACACGGTCGGTGTGAAACAGGGTTCGGCTCATGGGATACCTCCTGGCCGGCCCAATGGATGTGCCCCGGTGGGCACGGGCCGCCGTTACAGATTCGACCCATACCCAGCCCCCGAGTTCCCTCCGACCCGGGGCGAAACCCGGTACGCAAACGTGCGCCCGCCAGCATGAGGTGCACCAGTCCGATTGGACGGATTTTCCAGCGCGATCCCCAGCCCGCCATTGGAGCCGTCTCTTGCCTCAAGAGGCGGGTTAGCCGGAGAGGAGTTTTTCGAGTGCCCGTTCGTCGAGGATCTGGACGCCAAGCCCGCGCGCCTTGTCCAGCTTTGAGCCGGGGTCGGTGCCCGCCACCAGAAAATCCGTATTGCGGGATACGCTGCCGGCCACCTTGGCACCCAGGGCCTGCAGGCGCGCCTTGGCCTCGTCGCGGCTCATGGACGCCAGCGCACCGGTAAGCACGCAGGTCTTGCCCGCAAGCGGCTTGCGGGCGGTCCGGTCCGGGGCCGCCCAGTGGACACCGGCCTGGAGCAGCTTTTCAATCACCGTGCGGTTGTGAGGTTCCTGAAAGAAGGCGCACACGCTGCGGGCGGCCACCGGCCCGACGTCCGGAACCTCCTGCAAGTGCTCCGGCTCCGCCGCCATCAAGTCCTCCAGTCCACCGAAGTGTCCCGCGAGATTCCGGGCGGTGGCCTCCCCCACCTCGCGGATCCCCAACGCGTAGAGGAAGCGTTCCAGAGTGGTGGACTTGCTCTTGTCCAACGCGCCCAGCAGATTCGCGGCCGATTTCGCCGCCATGCGCTCCAGCGCCGCAAGCTGGTCCTGGGTCAGTGCATACAGGTCGGCGGGGTCGCGGACCAGCTCCTGGTCCACCAACTGATCCACCAGTTTGTCGCCCAAGCCGTCGATGTCCATCGCACGGCGCGCGGCGAAGTGCCGGATCGCCTGCTTACGCTGCGCGGCACAGTACAGGCCACCCATGCACCGGTGCGCCACCTCACCCTCCAACCGCACCACCTCCGAACCGCAGACCGGGCAGGTCTTGGGCAAATGCCAGCGCCGGGTCCGGGGCGGCCGTTTGGCGGGGATCACCCCGACCACCTCAGGGATCACGTCACCGGCGCGGCGCACGATCACTGTGTCTCCGACCCGCACGTCCTTGCGGTCCACCTCGTCCTGATTGTGGAGCGTGGCGCGGCTCACAATGACACCGCCCACCGCGACCGGTTCCAGGATCGCCACCGGCGTCAGCACTCCGGTACGACCCACCGAGGCCAGGATCTCCCGCACCACGGTGGTCTCCTCCTGGGCCGGGAACTTATGGGCGACCGCCCAGCGCGGGGCACGCGAGGTAAACCCGAGCCGCTCGCAGTCGGAAAAGGCATCCACCTTGTACACCACGCCGTCGACTTCGAAGGCCAGCCGCTCCCGGCGTTGCAACATCTGCCGGTAGTAAGCCAAACAACCGTCCAACCCCTCGACGGCGTGAAAATCTTCCCCCACCGCGAAACCCCAGGCCTTGAGGTGAGTCATCACCTCCGAGTGCGTCGCGGCGAAGGGCTCCGATACCTCTCCCAGCCCCCATGGGAAAAATGCCAGC
Source organism: Chromatiales bacterium 21-64-14 (assembly GCA_002255365.1). Classification (NCBI taxonomy): domain Bacteria; kingdom Pseudomonadati; phylum Pseudomonadota; class Gammaproteobacteria; order Chromatiales; species Chromatiales bacterium 21-64-14. Next base: position 42,558 of record NCBI01000014.1, on the reverse strand, counting down.
GGGCGGCGCGCGGTGACACGGGAGTCCAGTTGACGCAGGCTGCCGGCGGCGGCGTTGCGCGGGTTGGCGAATACCGCCTCCCCCTGTTGTGTGCGTTCGACGTTGAGGCGTTCGAAGGCTGGTTTCGGAATGACCACCTCTCCGCGCACATCAAAGGCGTCCGGCCAACCGCGCCCGCGCAGTCTCAGGGGCACATTGCGGATGGTGCGCACATTGGCGGTGATGTCCTCGCCGTGACTTCCGTCACCACGGGTTCCACCGTGCAACAACTGCCCGTCTGCGTAGCGCAGGCTCACCGAAAGCCCATCGAATTTTGGCGCCGCGTGGTAGCTGATGCGCTCGGCGTCCAGCCGGTCGCGTACCCGCCGGTCGAATTCCGCCAATTCCGTCTCGGAGAACGCGTTATCCAGGGACAACATCGGGATGCGGTGGTGAACCTCCCCAAACCCCTTGACCGGCTCCGCACCGACCCGCTGCGTAGGGGAGTCCGGTGTTACCAACTCCGGGTGGTCACACTCCAGGACCTGCAGTTCGCGCAACAAGCGGTCGTACTGCGCATCGGAGATCTCAGGCTGATCCAGCACGTAATAGCGGTAGTTATGTTCCGCCAGTTGCTCGCGCAGCTCCCGGGCACGGCGCGCCGCGCTGACCGGAGCCTTCACCGGAGTACCCCGGGCAAGCGGCGACGCCGCTCGTATTCCACGAGTTCGGCCTGCAGGGACTCCATGCGCTGGACGGTCAGCGGATTGCGCCGCTCGTCCCACAACTCGCCGTCGAGCCGGTCGGCAAGGCGTTGCGCAACCTCGAGCATGGACTGGAACGCCTCCGGTCCCGGCTGCGGCCCGGGCAACTGTTGCAACAACACCACCCCGGGGGTACTCAGAGCGTCCATGGTCTCCGGTTCGAAATGGCCCGGCTCCACCATGTTCGCGACGCTGAATAAGACGGGACCGGTGTCGCCCAGCGCGCGCAGGTGGTAGATGCGCAGCTCACCATATTGGAGCCCTTCCGCCGCGAACGCGGCGGCGAGTTCCGCACCGCCGAAACGCGCCCCCGCGGGGGCCGCCACATGCAGCACCACCAGCTTCTGTTCAGGAAGTGGGGGTATTGGCGGTGGGGGCGGTGGGGGCGGTGGGGGCGGTGGAGCCGACGGCACAGGTTTGGGCCGCGTCGCTGCGGGCCGCGGCGACGCGGTTGGAGCGGTCCGCTCCGGCATCATCTTCACGGGTGGCGGAGTGGTCCGGGTGTCGCTTTGATCTGCAACAATGATCCGTTCCAGCCGTTCCAGTTCCTGGGCTACGGTGGCGGGCTCAGGTTCAGGCTCTGGATCCGAAGGTCCCGGCCCGCGCCGTGGCGCTTCCCCTCCGAACGTGTCGGCACTGCGCCGCCCGAACCGGTCCCATGCGTAAATCCCGGCCAGAATCACGACCCCTACCACCAACAAAATCAGCCGCAGTGCATCCATGTCGCTCAGGTCCAAGATTGTGCGCACACCCATGCCGGCACCGGCGGCGCAGCCGCCGCACACCTGCCATGCCTCAGGGCAGTAGAATAACGGGCGCGGTGATCGTTTGGGAACGGCCCCGGGCACGATCGATCCGGGGCCGGGGGAAAAGCGCGACGCCAGATGGCCTGGGACCTCCACTCGGGACCCGTTGCACCAGGGGGGGACTGGCCACCCAAGACCGGGCGCGCATGAAGTAACCACGCGGCCGGCGGAGCCGCATCGATCGCCACCCACATGCATCCCGTCATTGATGCGCCACAGCGGTAAGGGTATGGCTTTTGGAAGGCCTCCCCGGGGCACCGGCGCGGCCGCCGTTCCGCGCCGCATCGGCTATAGAGGAGGGATTGATGGGGCGTCTGATTCCACGGGTATTCGCCCTCGGAGTGGCCGGTTGCGCCGGGCCCACCGATACCGCGCCCGGGTTTGGCCCGGCTCCAGACGCGCGGCGCACCCCGGCCAAAGCGGCCGCACCCACCGGCAAGGTGACCCGGGATGGCATCTTCAAGCTGGTGCGCAAGGGCAGCCTGGCCCCCGATCCCACCGCCGGCGCCAGTCATCGACCTGGCGACGAAGACGACCCGGATCCCGCTCCGCAAGGATCTCTACTTCGCTTATCAGTATCGGCTGTCCAATCTTCCGGCCCACGCGTCGCAGGTCACTCTGAAGCGGGTACTCTTCCACCCGGTGATGTAACTTCCGGATGGAACCCGATCCACGCAGACCACCGATACCGTCCACAAGCGGGTGTCTCGCGGCGAGGTCTTCGCCCTGGACGGCTATGCCCTCAACGAGGACTACGAGAGGGTAGAGGATGTATGGACTTTTAATATCTGGTACGCGGGAAGACGGCTGGTGGAGCAGAAATTCACCACCTACCGGCCCACGAACCCGCAACCGGGACCTCCGTAGCCCACCACGCCCGCCGGTCTGCGGAATCCCACCGATCGTTGCGGGCGCCGTCGCGGCAGTCCGATGACAGTGGGGCGCAGTCGTGGCGTGCGCACCGACCGGGGACCCACCAAGCGCTGCGGCCCCCGGACGCGCAAACCGGTCGTCAGATCCCTACCTGCAAACCCACCTTCATCACCTGCGCGGCCGGGATCTGGTAGAAGGCGGTGGCATCCTGGGTATTGTTTGCCATGTAGGTAAAGAGGTGGTCGCGCCACGCCGCCATCCCGTTCCGCTTGCGGCCTGCAAGCAGGTCGACATGGCCGATAAAATAGTGAATGTCGTCCAGATCCAGCGTCAGTCCCAGCTCCGCGCAGGCGGCGAACTCCGAGGGGATGTTCGGGCCTTGCATGAAACCATAGCGCAACACCAGACGATAGAAGCCAGCGCCCAGCTGCTCGAGCTCGATGCGCTCGTCGCGGTCGGTCTTGGGCACCGGCTCCATGACTACGGTCGTCACGATCACCCGCTCGTGCAATACCCCCGTATGCCGCACCAATTTCTGAAGCGCCGGTGGTGTCTGCTCCAGCCGGCCGGTGAAAAATACCGCTGCCCCGGGTATGCGCGGTATCCGCTCGCCCTCCACCCGCCCGATGAACGTCTCGAGATCGGGCGTGGAACGCGCGATCTGATCGGCCAGCAGGCCTGCGCCGCGGCGCCAAGTGGTCATGACCGTAAACAGTACCAAACCGATCAATAACGGCAACCAGCCGCCGTCCGGAATCTTGAGCAGGTTAGATCCCAGGAACCCCAGGTCGATTGCGAGAAACCCGAGCAGAAAAACCATTGCCGCGGGCAGCCCCCACCCGCCGCGCTCGCGCGCCACGTTGAACGCCAGCACGGTGGTAATCACCATGGTCGAGTTCACCGCGACGCCATACGCCGCCGCCAGATTGCCCGATGAACGGAAGGCGAGCACCAGCCCGATCGCGGCGATCATGAGCAGCCAGTTCACCGTGGGCATGTAGATCTGGCCACGCGCATCGGGGGAAGTCTGCTTGACCGTAAGCCGGGGCAGCAGCCCGAGCTGGACCGCTTGACGGGTAAGCGAATAGGCGCCGGTAATGACTGCCTGCGACGCGATGCAAGTTGCAATGGTCGCCAACACAACCAAGGGGTAAAGCGCCCAGGTCGGGGCAAGGTTAAAGAACGGATGGATGGTGGTTGAAGGCTCTGAGATCAACAGCGCGCCCTGGCCAAAATAGTTGAGCAGCAGCGCCGGCAGCACGAAGACGAACCAGACCTTGCGGATCGGCTGGCGTCCGAAGTGTCCGAGGTCGGCATAGAGCGCTTCGCCGCCCGTTGTGACGAGGAACACGGCATACATGGCGAGGAAGCCGGTCATCCCGTTGACCGCGAAGAACTTCACCGCGTACCAGGGATTGACGGCGAGCAATACTGCAGGCGCGTGCAAAATCCCGCAGATCCCGAGCACGGCCAGGACCGCGAACCAGATCAGCGTCAGCGGGCCAAATACCGCGCCCATCTTTGCCGTTCCGTGGCTCTGTACCGCGAATAGCACGAGCAGAATGACGACCGTGAGCGGGATCACGAAACTGTGCAGATGGGGCGCGGCGATCTGCAACCCTTCCACCGCGCTCAGCACCGAGATCGCCGGGGTAATCATCGCCCCCCCGTAAAGCATCGACGCGCCGAGCACCCCGACCAGAATCAGAACGCGGCGGCGGCGCCGGCCTTGATCCCGCTCCGGCCGAAGCAGCGCCAGCAATGCGAAGGTGCCGCCCTCGCCCCGGTTGTCCGCGCGCAGCACATACACCATGTACTTGAGCGAAACGACCAGGAGCAGCGTCCATAAAATGAGCGAGAGAATGCCGAGCACATTGCCCTGCGTGATAGCGATGGGATCCTTGCCGGCGAAACACTCGCGCAAAGCATAGATGGGGCTGGTGCCGATGTCGCCGTAGACGACACCGAGCACGGCGACCGCGAGCACTGCGAAGGACTTGCTGTGCGGCGCCGCGGGCGGCGCGCGCTTCAGCGCTTCCTGCTGGGCATTGCGTCCCGGTTCGTTTCCCTGCTTGGCCATGCGCGGAGCCCCTGCGTTTTGAGCGACGGATTGTCCGCGTGCGTGGGCACCATGTCTAGCGGTCGACGCTACCGGCCCGCGGACCCCGACGGCGGGCCGTCAAGACAAGTGCCGGCCATGACTGACGATCACCGGCTGCCCGGTCGGCGCGTTGGTCGGGGAGGCGGTGACGAACGTTGCGAAGTCGGTGACGTCAGCGACGGTGGCGGTGAATTGGCCATCGACGGTTTCCTTTGGAAACATACATAAGTATTTTAAATTCAATTATATATAACGTTAGAGGCGATAACGTTCGAGGCGCGTAGTCCCCCGCGGCGGCGAGTGGTCAAGACTCGGACCGGGGCGGTCAACCGGCGGCGGCCATGCGCACCGCCGCGTCTACGTCCACGGCGACCAGCCGCGAGACGCCGGGTTCGTTCATGGTGACGCCGGTCAGCTGATGGGCCATCTCCATGGTGACCTTGTTGTGGGTGATGAAGACGAACTGCACCCGCTCCGACATCTCCCGCACCAGGTCGCAGAATCGGCCCACGTTGGTGTCATCAAGGGGCGCGTCCACCTCATCGAGCATGCAGAACGGCGCCGGATTCAGCTCAAAGATCGCGAACACCAATGCGACGGCGGTAAGCGCCTTTTCACCCCCGGAGAGCAAATGAATATTGGTGATGCGTTTGCCCGGCGGGCGCGCCAGTACCGCCACCCCGGCGTCCAGCAACTCGTCCCCGGTCATTTCCATATACGCCTGACCGCCGCCGAACAGCCGCGGGAAGGTCTGTTGCAGCACTTGGTTGACGCGATCGAAGGTGTCCTTGAACAGGGCGCGGGTCTCGCGGTCGATCTTGCGGATCGCGTTCTCCAGGGTGGTGACCGCCTCGGTGAGGTCGGCGTGCTGGGCATCCAGGTAACGCTTGCGCTCCTGTTCCTGGTCGAATTCTTCGATGGCCGCCAGGTTGATGGCACCCAGACGCTGGATGCGCTGCTCCAATGCCTCAAGCTTCTCCCGCCACAGGTCCGGATCCGCATCCGCGGCCAGGGCCTCGTTCAACTCACCAAAGGCTAGGCCGGTCTCCTCCAACTGCTCCGCCAGCGACTGGCGCCGCACACGGATCTCCCGCAGCGCCAACCGCTCCTGCTCCAGGGCGGCACGCAAGGCCTCCAGGTGGCCTTCGATCCCGGTGCGCGCCTGCTCCTGACCCCGCAGGGCCGCGTCGATGGCCTCCACTTGGCGCCGGGCGGCCGTGAGTTCCGCCTCCACCGCGGCCCGGCGCGTCAGCAGGACGGCAAGTTCCGCCTCCAGGGCCTGGAGCGGTTCCACGCCCTGGGCAAGATCCGCCATCAGCGCGTCGCGGCGTTCCGCGAGACCCGCCTGCTGCTGTTGCATCCGCGCCAGGTTCTGCTCCGTGGCACCGCGCGCGCTGCGCTGGGATTCCACCCGCAGCGCCACCCGGTGGTTGGCGTCCCGGTCCGCCTGCGCCTGCTCCCGCACCGTCTCCAACCCGCGGCGCAGGGCATCGCGCTCCGCGCTCAGCTGCACACGCTCCCCTTCCAGATCCGCCATCGCCTGGAGCGCCGTCTCCAGCCGCCCGCGGGCATCGCGGATCTCGGTCTCCGCAGCGGCGGCCTGCGCGCGCAACTCCGCCGCCTCCCGGACGATGGCATCGGCGCGCACCCGCTGCTGTTCCAGGCGCGCCTGCCGGGCGCTCAGTTCCGCCCTCAATTCCCCATGACGACGATGTAGCTGATTGACCTCCGCCTGCAGGCGTTCGCGCTCATCCTCCGCCGCCTGCAGCGCCCGCCGGCCGTCTTCCACAGCGCCCTGCTGCGCTTGCTGTTTAGTAGAAATATCATTAATGATTAACTTTAATTCATTGATTTCTCTTTCTCTTACGAGAACACCAAGGTTCTTGTTTGCGTCCCGTACCACACGCAGCCAGCCGCTGCCGAGCCAGATCCCGTCCGGGGTCACTACCGACTCGGTGGCACCCATCTCACGCCGCAGGGCGAGCGCCTCCCGGAGATCGGCAGCCGCGTAGACCCCCGCCAGCAGACCCGCCACCGGCCAAGCCGACTGCACCTTCCGGGACAGAGGAATCCAGCCTGCGCGCGGCAACGGCAACGCTTCCCCTGGAGGAGCATTGGCATCCAGTAACGTCAGGGTACCGCCGTCCAGGGCATCCAGCGCCTCGAGCACGCCGTCCACACCGGGACCGCACACCGCCTCCAGGTATCCGCCGAGCACGGTCTCTACGGCGCGTTCCCAGCCCGACTCCACATCCAGCTGCTGGGCAAGCCGGGGGGCATCCTGAAGTCCCTGACCCTCCAGCCATGTGCGCACCGCGCCTTCCTGCTGCCCGAGAGCCGCCTGCTGCAAGGCCTCCAGAGAGACCAGCCGACCCTGCTGGGCCTGCAGCGCCGCACGGGTCTCTTCCAGATCCGCGCCGCGCTGACGGGTCTGCTCCCGCAGCCCGTTGATCCGCCCCACCGCCCCATCGAGATGCCCCTGACAGTCGCGGACCGCGCCGGCAAGGGCGTCCCCGTCCTGCACCAGGGCGCGGACCTCCGCCTCTTGGGACCCCGTCTCCAGCGACTGCTGCTCCTGAGCGATCCGCTCCAGGCGCTCGCCAAACTGCAGGCACTGGCGTTCCAGGTGATCGATACGGGTACGTTCCACCTGCGCTGCCTGGGGTGGTTCGGCGGCGCGCAGGTTGAACGCCTCCCAGCGCGCCTGCCATTCCTGCATCGCCTGTTCCGCCGCGCCGCGCCGTGTCGCGGAGGTCTCCGCCGCAGTCTGGGTACGTTCCAGCTCCGGTTCATCCTCCGCCAGGGCGGCACGAATGGTGTCGAGCTGCTCACGGTCACGACCGATGTGCGCCTCCACCGCAGCGATTGCCTGCTGCGCCTGGCCCAGGTCCTGCTCCTGGCGCTGGCGCTGCTCGCGGCCGTACTGGATCCCCTGCTCGGTGCGGGATAAATCGGCGCCCAGACCGTAATAGCGCCCCTGCACCTGATTGAAGCCATCGTTGGCCTCCACCTGGGCTTCCCGCTGGCGCTCCATATCCGCCTCCAGGGCGCGCAACTCAGCGGTGGCGGCCTGCAGCGCGGTTTCCCGCTCCTGCAACCGGCGCTGCTCCGCCTCCGCTTCCCGGTCGAGACTCCGCAAGCGCAGCGTCAAGTGCTCGGCCTTGAGTTGGCGTTCCTCGCGCTTTAGCTCCTGGTACTTCTCCGCGGCACGGGCTTGGCGTTGAAGACGTTCAAGTTGTTTAGCAATTTCATCTCTTAAATCATTTAATCTTGAAAGATTTTCCTTGGTGTGACGTAATCGGGTCTCGGCCTCCCGCCGACGTTCCTTGTACTTGGAGATCCCGGCGGCCTCTTCCAGGAAGATGCGCAATTCGTCGGGCTTGGCATCAATGAGGCGCGAGATCATGCCCTGCTCAATGATGGCGTAGGAACGGGGTCCCAGGCCGGTGCCCAGAAATATATCGGTGATATCCCGGCGCCGGCAGCGGGTGCCGTTCAGGAAATACACGGACTGCCCGTCCCGCGCCACCTGGCGGCGGATGGAAATCTCGCTGTAACCCGCGTACTGGCCGCCGAGGCTGCCGTCGCTGTTGTCGAAGACCAATTCCACCGTGGCCTGCCCCACCGGCTTGCGGGCGCTGGAACCGGTGAAGATCACGTCGGCCATCGACTCTCCGCGCAGGCTCTTGGCGGAGCTCTCCCCCATTACCCAGCGTACGGCGTCGATAACATTGGACTTGCCGCAACCATTGGGACCCACAATCCCTATCAGGGAACTGGGAATGTGGATCGAGGTGGGGTCGACAAAGGACTTGAAGCCGGCGAGCTTGATCTTGAGCAGGCGCATGGGATGGTCGGTTTCTCGGCGGTCGGGAGTTGTAGTAGAGTAGCGGCGACCATTATGCACGACATCCCCTGGGAAACGCATCCTCCCCACACCCAGCATGCCGACCCGACCGAGCACGGACCTGGAAACCTTTGACAATCCGCAGGCGGAGCGGGATTACTTCATCCGTGTTCGAGTTCCGGAATTCACCTGCCTGTGCCCGAAGACCGGTCAACCGGATTTCGCTACCCTGCATATCGATTACGTACCGGACCGGCGCTGCATCGAACTGAAGTCCCTGAAACTCTATGTGTGGTCGTACCGGGACCAGGGGGCGTTCCACGAGGCGGTCACCAACCGGATCCTGGAGGACTTGGTGAGCGCCTGTGCACCGCGCTTCCTGCGCGTGACCGCCGAGTTCAACGTGCGGGGCGGCCTCTACACCACGGTGGTGGCGGAGCATCGCCGCCCAGACTGGACTCCGCCGGTGGCGGTGCACCTGCCCCCCGGGGCGCCGGCCGCGGGGTAGCGCAGCGCACGGACGCCCCCCTCACCCCATGGCCGCGCCCGCTTGAACCTCTACGTCGGTATCGATCTTGGCACATCCGGCTGCCGCGCCACGGCCATCGACGACGCCGCCACGATACAGGGCGCGTGGGCCGTGGAACTCCCACCCGGAACCCGCCGCCCGGGAATCCACGAACAGGTAGCGCAACGCTGGTGGGATGCGGTCCAGCGCCTGCTGGAAGCGCTGCCCCCGCAGTTGCCACGCCACGCGGTGCGGGGCATCGCGGTGGATGGCACCGCCGCCACGGTATTGCTAACCGACAGTAACGGTACTCCCCTCACCCCGGCCCTGGTCTACGATGACACCCGGAGCATCCCGCAGGCGCTGAATATCGCCGCGGTTGCGCCACCGGACAGCCCGGCCCTGGGCGCCACCTCCGGACTCGCCAAGCTGCTCTGGCTGCGGGAACAGCCCGCAGCCGTGCGGGCACACCACGTGCTGCACGCCGCGGACTGGATCGCCGGACGCCTGCAGGGCGCGTACGGCACCAGCGACGTGAACCACTGCCTGAAAATGGGCTACGACCCGGTATCGGACAGGTGGCCCGACTGGCTGGACCACCTGGGCATACCCCGGGAATGGCTGCCCCGGGTGTTGACCCCCGGCACCGTTCAGGGGCAGTTGGCACCAGAGGTCGCCAACGCTTTCCGGCTGCCCGCCGGCGTGCGCGTAGTCACCGGTACCACCGACAGCACCGCGGCATTTCTGGCCACCGGGGCCCGGCGACCGGGAGAGGCGGTGACCTCTCTGGGCTCCACCCTGGTATTGAAGGTGATCGCCGCGCGGCCGGTATCCGCCGCCCGCTACGGGATCTACAGCCAGCCACTGGGAGAACAGTGGCTGGTGGGCGGGGCCTCCAACAGCGGCGGCGCGGTGCTGCGCCAGTTCTTCACCCAGGCCCAGCTGGACGCCATGACCCCGCGTCTGGTGCCGGAGCGGCCCACCGGTCTCGACTACTATCCGCTGCCCGCGCGGGGCGAGCGCTTCCCGATCGCCGATCCCGCGCTGGAACCGCGGCTCGCCCCGCGGCCCGCGGACGCACTCATCTTCTTCCAAGGGCTACTGGAAGGGATTGCCGGTATCGAAGCCCGCGGCTACCGCTTATTGGCGGAACTCGGTGCCCCGACACCGATCGCGGTGTACACCGTGGGCGGCGGCGCGGGCAATCGCCCATGGCGTCAGATCCGCGCCCGGCTCCTCGGCGTCCCGCTGTTAGAGGCGGCGTGCCTGGACGCCGCCTATGGCGCCGCGCTGCTCGCCCGGCGGGGCAGCGGACTGGGACCGAAATGAAAAACGCGGGCCCGGTGACCGGTGCACGCTATTTTTTGCGCGGCGTAGGACTACTCCGCCACCCGCGGCTGCGCTCCGTGGTGATCCTGCCGCTGCTCATCAACGCCCTGCTGTTCGCCGTCGTGATCGGCGCCGCCACCTCGGAATTCAACGGCTGGGTGGACCGGCTGATTCCCGCGTGGCTGGAGTGGCTGCGCTGGTTGCTGTGGCCGCTGTTCGCGGTCACCGTGCTGGTGGTCGTGTTCTATACCTTCACGGTGCTGGCGAATCTGGTGGGCGCCCCCTTCAATATTTTGCTCGCGGCGCGCGTGGAGGCCCTGCTCGGGGGCGCGGCACCGGCCCTGGGCACGGGCTGGCGGAGCCTCGCCCGGGAAGCGGCGCGCGGCATCGGATCGGAGTTGCGCAAGCTGCGCTATTTCACCGTGCGCGCCATCCCGCTCCTGCTGCTATTTCTGGTGCCAGGGGTCAATCTGGTGGCCCCGTTTCTATGGCTGGCGTTCAGCGCCTGGATGCTCACCCTGCAATACGCGGACTATCCCATGGGCAACCACGGAATCTTGTTCCCGGAGCAACGCCGGCGGATGGCGGCACAGCCATTGCTCGCCCTCGGTTTCGGCGGCCTCACCCTGCTGGCCACCCTGACGCCGGTGGCGAATTTCCTGGCAATGCCCGCTGCCGTGGCGGGGGCCACGGCGATGTGGGTGGAAAACCTGGCACTACCGGGCGTGCACACAACCCGGCGCGCGGAGCGCGGAACGCCGCAACCGTAACGCACACGCCGTCGAGGCGTGCACACCGGGGTCCCCATCCCGCGCACGCCGCAGTGCCTACGGGACCGCGGTGGGAAATGAGACACTCGACGGGTGGCGCGCAGCGCAATCCGTGAGCCGACCTGCCAACGCAGTGTGATCCTCTGATTCCGGCCGGCGTCCTGCATCCGGGCTACCCGAGCGACGCGCGTTGAAACCGGCCCGAACGGGGCGGGATTCGGCCGCGCAACCCACGTGAGAGTCGCGCGTTGGTCTGCGGGTTCCGTGGCCATTGCGGCGGTCCCTGTGGCCTGGACGGGGCGCAGCGTAGTCCGGGACCGGTTGCTAACCGCGGGCCAGATGCGCGCGTAGCCGCGCCACGCCTTCCTGGAGATGCTCCAGGGAGGTGGTATAGGCGAAGCGCAAATGACGCTGCGGCGCGTGATGGCCGAAATCGCGCCCGGGCGTCACCGCGACCCCCGCATGTTCCAGCAGGTCCCGGGCGAAGCCATCGCTGTCTTCGGTGAACGCGGAACAGTCTGCATAGATATAGAAGGCGCCGGCGGGCACGGCCGGGATCCGGAAGCCCAGTTCCCGCAATGCCGGAAGCAGATAGTCGCGGCGTGCCTGAAACTCGCGCCGGCGCGCGTCCAGGACCGCCAGGGTGTCGGGGTGGAACGCGGCCAGGGCCGCGTGCTGAGCCGGGGTTGAGGCCGCCAGAAACAGGTTCTGGGCCAGCTTGTCCAGCTCCCGCACATAGGCCGGCGGACTCACGATCCAGCCGACCCGCCAGCCGGTCATGCCGAAGTATTTCGAGAAGCTGTTGATGACGAATGCGTGCTCGGCGCCCGCCACGGTGGGCGCGGCGGCGGCGTAGACCAAGCCGTGGTAGATCTCGTCGGCGATCAGTACCCCGCGCCGATTCCCGGCCACCGCCCGGATCCCGTCCAGTGCCGGGGCGGTGACCAGGGTACCGGTGGGATTGGACGGCGACGCCAACAGCACCGCAACGGTATCGGCATCCCAGTGACGCTCGACCTGCTCCGGGGTCAGTTGATAGGCACTGGCGGCATCCACCGGCAACCCAACGGCGCGGCCCTCGAACAGACGTACGAAATGACGGTTGCAGGGATAGCCGGGATCCGTCATCAGTACCGCGCTGCCGGGATCCACCAGCACCCCAAGCACCAGTTGCAACGCGCCCGAGGCCCCCGGCGTCACCACCACCTGCTCGGGATGGACGGCTACGCCGTAGTGACGGTGGTAGTGCTCCGCGATCGCCGCGCGCAACTCCGGCAGGCCAAGCGCAGGGGTGTAGTGGGTGTGCCCCGCGCGGAGCGCACGGCAACCCGCCTCCATGATGGCCGGGGCGGTGGCAAAATCCGGTTCCCCGATCTCCATGTGGACGATGGACCGGCCCTGGGCCTCCAGGGCGCGGGCCCGCGCGAGCAGGTCCATCACATGAAAGGGCTCGATATCGGCCATGCGGCGCGCAATGCGGGGGGGCGGTGTGGTCATGCTCTCCTGGCCGGCAGTGTGCACACGACCCCGGCCACCCGGCGAACGGCTCCGGGACGACCCGCGCGTGCCGGGTTCAGCCCCCGGCCGCGCGTGACCCTGGGTGCAGGCGGCGCAACAGGTCCAGGTCCACCCACGTGGCGCCATGGACCGCGCCGGACCGGATGTGAAATGGCTGCTCCGGCTCTCCCAGGTGATCCACGACCAGCAGCGCGCCGCTGAAGTCCTGTTCTTGAGTGTAGTGGCTGACGGTAACCACGGTGGGCACGCCCGCCGCGCGCGCCGCGCGCAATCCGTTTTCGGAGTCCTCGAGCGCCAGGCATTCCGCCGCCGCCAGCCCGCCCTGGGCCAGGGCGTAGTGATAGATATCGGGGGCAGGTTTCTTGGCAGGCACGACATCCCCCGCCGCGATCACCTCGAACCATCCGGCGGACCCCGGCTCGACGCAGTACTCGAGCAGGCTGAGCACATTCTCCGGGGAGGTGGTCGTCACAATCAGCAGGGGAATACCGGCCGCACGCGCCTCGGCCAACAAGCGCCGGACCCCGGGACGCAGGGGGATCCGTCCGGTCTCCAGCAGGGCCGCGTAATGCCGGTTCTTGGACTGATGCAGCGCGGCGATGAACGCGTCCAGCGGCATTGGGGGCCGAAACCCGCTGTGGTAACGATCCATGTAGCACCGGATCCGCTCCTTGCCTCCCGATACCGCCAACAATTCCCCATAGCGGGCGTCGGACCAGTGCCAATCCAGACCCGCGTCCTGAAACGCCTGGTTGAAGGCGACGCGGTGACCGTCACGCTCGGTGTCCGCCAGGGTTCCATCCACGTCGAAGAGCAGTGCCGCCGGCACACTCATTCCGGGTCCCTCACGCGTGCGCGCGACCCACCCCTCGCCGGCCCTCTGCATGTCCTGGGACTTGTCATCTAAGCAACTGTTCTGAAAAGGACAAACCAGTAGAAACTTATAACGGCTTACCTTACCACGGCAACCGCTCTGCGGCCAGATGTCGGTATGGTATCCACACGTGATATGCATCACCGCCGCCCGCTCGGTTGCGCCTATAACGTCTTTCTGGTATAGCTTTGCGGCTTCACCAACGGGACCTTCGAGGAGTTGACGGATGCCTGCTAGCAAGAACGCTGCCAAGAAGGGTGACAAGGGCGCGCCAAAAAAGGCCGCCACGTCCGCCCGAACGACCGCTGCCAGCAAGAAGAAGGCCGCGCAGCCTTCTGCACCGAAAAAGGGCGCCGTAGTAACGGCCAAGGGTGGTACAAAGAAGTCCGCAGCGGCGAAGGCGGCCCCCCGCAGCGCGCCGAAGAAACCGGCGCGCGCCGTGGCCCCCAGCCGGAGCTCATCCCGTACCCAAGCCGCTTCGGTGGCGGAAGGCGCCGGCCTGCTGCCCAGCATGGGTTTTGTCCCGTATGAGCCCAAGAAGGGCGAGGACTACATGAGCGATCCCCAGAGCGCGCACTTCCGGGCGATCCTCATCGCGTGGAAACACGAGCTCCTGCAGGAAACCGAACGTACGGTTCATCACATGCAGGACGAGGCGGCGAACTTTCCCGATCCCAACGATCGCGCCACCCAGGAAGAGGAGTTCAGTCTGGAGCTGCGCACCCGGGACCGGGAGCGCAAGCTGGTCAAGAAGATCCATGAGGCCCTCGCACGGCTGGAGACGGGGGAATACGGTTACTGCGAAGCATGCGGCGTGGAGATCGGCATCCGCCGGCTGGAAGCCCGTCCCACCGCGACCCTGTGCATCGACTGCAAGACCCTGGACGAGATCCGCGAGAAACAGATGAGCGGACTCTGAGGGACCGCTGTATACGAGGACCCGCGAGCGTCGGCGCCCGAGTGCGCATCATGGGAAGACGCCTCGCAAGGCGTGTCAATCCGGTAACCGTATCAGGTCTTCCAACGGAAACGAACCGGAAGTCCGGGGTCCGTGGCACGACCCACGCCGGGCCCTGCCCGTCACGCACCGTTGGAGGAGACGTCGCCGTAGTAACCGTTTCCTGCCCCGGATGCGCGGCCACGGCGCGGCGCGATTCCCGACGCCGCGTTAGTGAGCAGAAACTCCCAAAACGCCCGCGCCACCACCGACAACTGTTTCGCCGCCGGATGGACCACATACCAGTGCTTTAGAATCGGGAAGTGGGCCACGTCCAACATCACGATCTCCCCGCCCGTCGCGTTGGCTGCAAGCGTGTGCCGTGACAGCACCGAGACCCCCAATCCCCCGGCGATCGCCTGCTTGATCGCCTCGTTGCTGCCGAGTTCCATGCGCACCTTCAGGGTGAACCCGTGCGCAGCGAACAGGCGTTCGACGGCGATGCGCGTTCCGGATCCAGACTCGCGCATCAGGAAAGGCTCCGCTGCGATAGACTTGAGCGCGATCTTTTTCTTCCCGGCGAGTGCGTGATCCGCCGGGGCAAGTACCACCAGCGGATTGTCGAGAAACGCGTGGCAGGTGACGTCGAACTCCTCGGGCGGCTGGCCCAGTATGTACAGGTCGTCCTCGTTGTGGGCGAGGCGTTCCAGCACGCGTTCCCGGTTACTCACCTTTAGCGACACTTCGACACCCGGATAACGCCGGCAGAAATCGCCCAGCAACCGGGGCGCGAAATATTTCGCGGTGGTGACCACCGCCAAACGCAGATGACCGGTCTTGAGCCCCTTCAGATCCGCGGCAATCATCTCGAAACGGTCCAGGCGCTCGAAGATCTCCCGGCAAGTCTCGTACAAGGCACGCCCGGCGTCGGTCAGGTACAGTTTCTTGCCGATCTGTTCAAACAGCTGCAGGCCCACGTGATCGGCCAGCTTCTTGATCTGCATGGAAGCCGTGGGTTGGGTGAGATGCAGCGCCTCAGCGGCGCGCGTGAAGCTGCCGAGGCGGGCGATCGCCTCGAAAACTTCCAATTGGCGAAACGTGGTGTGACGCACTCTCCCCTCCAAATAACCGGCTTTACAACTATAGATATTTATCTATCTTAAAGATAGATAAATTTGACTGTCATAAATGTCTACGCTCACGCAGTATCGCCACCACGGTGCCGGACATGCCCAGCCCCCCCAGGATGGGATCTTCACCAACCGGACCCGCACAACGAGACCCGCAAACCAGCCGTGGAGGCCATCATGGGTAAATCAGAAGCGATCCCCAGCGCCAAGGAGCGCTACAGCGCCGGCGTTATTCCTTACAAGAAAATGGGTTATTGGCAGCCGGACTACCAGCCCAAGGATACCGACATCATCGCCCTGTTCCGGCTCACGCCGCAGCCCGGCGTGGATGCCGACGAGGCCGCGGCCGCGGTGGCGGGTGAGTCGTCCACCGCGACCTGGACCGTGGTGTGGACCGACCGCCTCACCGCCTGCGAACTCTACCGCGCCAAGGCCTACCGCGTGGACCCGGTGCCCAACACCGGCGAGGGCACCAAGACCGAGGCCCAGTATTTCGCCTATATCGCCTACGATCTCGACCTCTTCGAAGGCGGCTCGATCGCCAACCTGACCGCATCGATCATCGGCAACGTGTTCGGATTCAAGGCCGTGAAGGCCCTGCGCCTCGAGGACATGCGCATCCCGGTCGCCTACTTGAAGACCTTCCAGGGCCCGGCCACCGGCATCGTCGTGGAACGCGAGCGCCTCGACAAGTTCGGCCGCCCGCTGCTCGGCGCCACCACCAAGCCGAAGCTCGGGCTCTCCGGGCGCAACTACGGGCGCGTGGTGTACGAGGCCCTGAAGGGCGGTCTCGACTTCGTGAAGGACGACGAGAACATCAACAGTCAGCCGTTCATGCACTGGCGCGATCGTTTCCTCTATTGCATGGAGGCGGTAAACAAGGCGTCCGCCGCCACCGGCGAGGTGAAGGGGCACTACCTGAACGTCACCGCCGGCACGATGGAAGAGATGTACGAACGCGCTGAATTCGCCAAGTCGCTGGGCTCGGTCATCGTCATGATCGATCTGGTGATCGGCTACACCGCGATCCAATCGATGGCGAAGTGGGCGCGCAAGAACGACATGATTCTGCATCTGCACCGCGCCGGAAACTCGACCTATTCACGCCAGAAGAACCATGGCATGAACTTCCGCGTGATCTGCAAATGGATGCGCATGGCGGGCGTGGACCACATCCATGCGGGCACCGTGGTCGGCAAGCTCGAAGGTGATCCGCTCATGATCAAGGGTTTCTACGACACCCTGCGCGAGACCCATACGCCGCTGTGCCTGGAGAACGGGATGTTCTTCGAGCAGGACTGGGCGTCGCTCAACAAGGTCATGCCGGTCGCCTCCGGCGGTATCCATGCCGGTCAGATGCACCAGCTTCTGCATTACCTCGGCGAGGACGTTATCCTGCAGTTCGGCGGTGGCACCATCGGCCATCCGCAGGGTATCCAGCAGGGCGCGGTGGCCAACCGTGTGGCGCTGGAGGCAATGGTCATGGCACGCAACGAAGGTCGCGACTACATGAAGGAAGGTCCGCAGATCCTCCAGACGGCCGCCAAGTGGTGCTCACCGCTCAAGGCCGCGCTCGACACCTGGAAGGACATCACGTTCAACTACGAATCGACCGACACCGCGGACTTTGTCCCGACGACGACGGCCAGCGTCTGAGCCTTGATAAGGAGACCACAGCTAATGATGACAAATCACGGTAATCGGATCACGCAGGGTCAGTTCTCGTATCTTCCAGACCTGACCGACGAGCAGATCCTCGCCCAGATCAAGTATGCACTGAAGAACAATTGGGCGGTCAACGTCGAGTACACCGACGACCCGCACCCGCGCAATACGTATTGGGAAATGTTCGGCATGCCGATGTTCGACCTGAAGGACCCGGCGGGCATCATGATGGAGATCAAGGAGTGCCGTAAGACTTTCCCGAACCACTATATCCGGGTCACGGCCTTCGACAGCACGCGCGGCTGGGAGACGCCACGGATGTCATTCATCGTGAATCGGCCGAAGAAGGAACCAGGCTACCGGATGCTGCGTGAGGATAAAAACGGTCGCAGCGTGGGATACACGATCATCCCCTATTCCACGGACAAACCGGAAGGCGAACGTTACTAGTCGACACCGGGGGCGGGTGGCGGGCCACGGACCGTCACCCGCCCCCGTATTTCGCAACCGGAGTGGATCACATGACCGAGAACGCGAAGGTAGACCAGGGGCTGAATTCCGCTGTGCTTGCGGACGACACGCCCGTGGATCTGGAGGCCGAATTCAAGGCCTCGAACGTACAGGAAGTACTGGACAAGCTCGACCGCGAACTGATCGGGTTGAAGCCCGTCAAGACCCGGATCCGCGAGATCGCGGCATTACTCCTGGTGGACCGCCTGCGTAAGCAGTACCAGCTCACCTCGGAAACCCCCACGCTGCACATGTGCTTCACGGGCAATCCCGGTACCGGAAAAACCACAGTGGCAATGCGCATGGCGGAGATTCTGCACCGGCTCAACTATGTGCGCGAAGGCCATTTGATCGCGGTCACCCGCGACGACCTGGTCGGCCAGTACATCGGGCATACCGCGCCCAAGACCAAAGAAGTCATCAAGAAGGCCATGGGCGGGGTGCTCTTCATCGACGAGGCCTACTATCTCTACAAGCCGGAGAACGAGCGCGACTACGGACAGGAGTCCATCGAAATCCTTTTGCAAGTTATGGAGAACAACCGCGACGACTTGGTGGTGATCCTCGCCGGCTACAAGGATAAGATGGATCGTTTCTTCCAGAGCAATCCCGGTATGCGCTCACGCATAGCGCATCATCTGGACTTCCCAGATTATTCCGCGGCCGAGCTGATGGCGATCGCCAAGCTCATGCTGGCTGAACAAAACTACCGCTTCAGCCCGGATGCAGAGCAGGCCTTCTCAAAATACCTTCCTTTGCGCATGAAGCTCACGCATTTCGCAAATGCACGCTCGGTACGCAATGCCTTGGACCGGGCGCGCCTGCGGCAAGCGAACCGCCTGTTTGCTGGCAAAAAAAGGAATCTAGTCAAAAGCGACCTCATTACCATCGAAGCTGAAGACGTGCTGGCCAGCCGCGTGTTTCGCGATGGGCACTCCGACAGCGAGGGCGACAACGGTGGCGTCCCGCGCACGTAGGGTGTGCCTTGACTCGAGGGCACGATCCCTTAGGGCCTTCGGCGCACTGAGGCAAGGGGGGAAGCCATGCCGTTAGTGGATATGCGGGACATGCTGAACCACGCGTACCGCAACGGTTACGCGGTAGGCAGTTTCAATCTTGTCAGCCTCGATTTTCTGGGAGCAATCGTAGCCGCGGCGGAGAATTGCCGCTCGCCGGTGATCCTGGGACTCTCCGAGCTACACACCGCGCACTACGATCTGGAACTCCTAATAGCGGCAACGGAACGCGCAGCGCGGCGCGCGGCGGTTCCGGTATCGATACTCCTTGATCACGGCATGAGCCCGGAATCCGCCGTGCGGGCCATCAATCTCGGCTGCAACGGCGTGATGGTAGACGGCTCCCAGGATTCGTTTCCCGCCAACGTGGCACTAACGCGGGCGGTCGCCGACGCGGCTCACGCGTGTGGGGTTGCAGTAGAAGGGGAAATCGGCAACGTGGCGGGAATCGACGGTGGGGCTGTCGATCGCGATTCAGGCGACGTGAATTACACCTTAGTCGAAGAAGCCAAAGCCTACGTGGCACGCACCGGTGTAGACTTCCTTGCGGTGTCGATCGGGACGATCCACGGCCGGATACGGGGCCGTCCCAAGCTCGACTTCGAGCGCCTCCGCCGCATCAACGACGCGGTTCGGCTTCCGCTCGTCATCCACGGCGGGACCGGGCTGTCCGACGAACAGTTCCACAAACTCATCACGCACGGCGTTGCCAAAATCAACTACTACACCGCACTTTCCGACGCCGCGGGCAACGCCATGCGGGCCAGTGCGCGCGCTGATACCCGGTGCGGCTACACTGGCCTGACCCAGGGAGTCGGCGTTGCAATACGCACTGAAGTCGAACGCTGCATGCGGGTGTGGGGGTCGGCCGGCCGCGCCGCCGAGGTGCTGATGCAGTGCCAGCCATGGCACACTATCGAGCACGTGATCATCTTCAACGTCGAGGGTGCCGACGACACCGACGTCGAGGCAATCATGTCCGAGGGCCGGGAGGTACTCGCCGCCATCCCGGGGGTGCGCCGCGTGTTTACCGGCTGGGCCGTGGAAGATGCGCCGGCCTATCGGTTCTGTTGGCTGGTGCAGTTCACGCACGCGAAGGTCATCGACAGCTACCGCGAGCATCCTGGATATGCCGCGTTTGCCGCCGGAATATTCCAACCCATCACCGCGCGCCCCATTTCCATCGATTTCGCGGAGGTGTCGGAGGCGCCACAGCGCCGGGGAATCAGGATGCCGGAGTCGTTGCAGGCTTGAAGTGACCCCTTCCGTACGCGCCAATCAAGTCACGAACGATGCGCAGGAAGAGCGTTCATCCGGGTGGCAGTCCGCCGACCTCCGGGTCAGCGGACTGCCGGTAGGCCTACATCAGGCCGTTAGATTGATAGTACCAGCTCCGCTGGCGCCGCTGCCGTCGTTGTCGCCGTCCGTGCCGGACGCCGACGTGGTATTGCTCACCCCTTGCACGGCACCGCTGCCGTAGTGGTGGTGATGGCCGTGGTGGGCACCCTGCAGGGCCTGCATTAGGGTCGCAAAACTGCTTTGCGCCGAACTCAGATTGCCGCTCTGCAAGGCATTGCCGACGGCGGTCAAATCGCTTGTCAGCGTGGAACCGCCACTGCTCGTGGCACCGACTGCACCCACCTGGGTTGACGCACTGCTTCCGCCCTGACTCGTGGAAACGCCCTGGAAGTCCTGCTGTAGGGCCGCAAAGGCCTGCTGCGCGCCGGAAAGGTCGCCGGCCTGCAGGCTCTGTGCGAGCTGCTGGAAGTCGGTACGCCGCTGCTGGTTGAAACTGCTGGAGTTGGCCTGATAGGGACTATAGGCCGAACTGATCGCTGCTATTGACATGACGGTCTCCTTGGTAGAGAGATTTCAACTACCGATCACGCACATGCGTGACCAATACCTCCGCGAGCAAGAACTATGCCCCAACCTCTAAATTGATCAGCCACAGAGTGTAAAACTTGGTAAACCAGGCAGTGTCGCCCACACGCTGAGCAACCCGTGGACATCGTCTGCACCGCGACGCCGTAGCGGCAATACCCCTGACACCGGGCACTTGTGCTCTGTAGGTCATCGTCCGCACTATGCCCTGGCCGCGCCGGCCGAATATTGGCCAGCGTGGCCAGGGGCAGGGCCTGCCACAGCATCCGCCGATCCTCTACCGATGGTCGAGACCGCGCCGCACACGGATCCGAAGGTGCGGCCGGGGCTGCGAATTTCCCCAGGCGGCAACTCCTTGCCGCCGGTGCCACGAGCTGCGGGTTTCAATAACCAGCATGGGACGGTGCCTCCTCCCGGCGCCAAGAGCTGACCGGAAGCGCGGCCGCTACCAGACCCAACACGCGTAGGACCGCATGACAGCAAAGACAGCAAAGGGGAGACCCACAATCTGCGAGCGGCTCACTCGGGGCCAGCGCAGATCCGCCGCCATTCCGCCGCCTTGCCGATGTTCAGACGAGCGCTCCCACTCGCGGGACTTTCCGTTATTCGGTGGGTGTCCCAAAGTTCTCCTTCCCAAAGTTCTCCCTTCCCAAAGTTTCCCCCTTCCCCTTTCGGTGGGTGTCCCAAAGTTCCCGCCACCAAAGTTCCCGCCATCCCAAAGTTCCCGCCAAAGTTCCCCGCGATAATATGAGCCGACCTGTCCCGCCACGTTCATTAGGGCACCCTACTTGGTCTGCTTTCCCCGCCAAACCCTATACCGTATAATATATGCTACACTATCTCAGTTATTGTAGCGTACAAGGTGCAATAAGATGGCATACAAATCCTACGTTGTTGATCGCGCCCTTAAAAAGCTGGGCGGTGACCTCAAAGACGCCCGGCGGCGGCGGCGGATCAAGGCCGAGCTGATGGCGGAACGATTGGGTGTTACCCGGTCGACGCTCGACCGTATGGAAAAAGGGGTCTCCAGCGTAAGCATCGGCACCTACGCGACCGCGATCTACAGCCTCGACCCGGCGAAGCTGGAACTCTTAGCCAATATCTTCTCGCGTGAAAGTGATGTGTTGGGTCAGATCGTCTCCGACCGAGAGCTACCCCAACGCATCCGGGGGGCATCAAGGCGATGAAGCTGCGCGTCACCATGGATTGGCCTGCCTGCCCAGGACTTGTGGGCGAATTGGACGTGTTCAGTACACGGGACACGGAAACTTACCAGTTCACCTATTTCGAGGAATGGACGGCGAAGGGGTTCCAGATCGACCCGGCCCTGGACCTGGTGCCAGGGTTCGCGTATCACAGCCAGGCGTTGCCCGGTGTGTTCGAGGACATTGCCCCCGACCGTTGGGGCCGGCTCGTCCAGCAGCGGGCCGGGAGCGGTTTTACCAGCGATACCGATTACCTTCTTGGCGTCAGCGACTTCATGCGCATGGGTGCGCTGCGGCTCGCTGATGTGAGCCGCCCGGATGTGTATCTGGCTGACAATCACAATGTCCCCAAGTTGATTCACATCCGGGAACTGGAAGCGGCCTGCGGGCGCTTGGAAAAGGGCCTGGAAACCGAAGAGGATCTGCGCCAGCTGTTCGGACCCGGTTCATCTCTGGGCGGCGCGCGCCCGAAGGCAGCCGTCCAAGACGGCAAGACACTCTGCATCGCAAAGTTTCAGTCGGGCCAGGATACCGAGCGCGCGGCCGCCTGGGAGGCGACCACGCTGGATCTTGCGCAGAAGGCGGGTATCCCAACAGCCCGCCATCGCCTGCTCGGTAAGGACACCGAGCGCCCTATTCTGCTACTGGAACGATTTGACCGGCAGGGGACCGAGCGCATCCCTTTTGCGTCGGCGATGACGCTTGCAGGCCTGCGCGATGGTCAGGATGCCAGTTATGGCGAACTGGCCAGTGTTGTGGCCAGCCTGTCGTCTCAGTCGAAAGCGGATAGCTTCGATCTGTGGCGGCGCATGGTCTTCAACGCGATGACCGGCAATACCGACGACCACTTGCGCAATCACGCCTTCCTGCGCGATCTCCAGGGTTGGCGGCTCTCCCCTGCTTACGACTTGAACCCAAACCATGAGACCTACGCGCGCCGGGCACACACGCTGGCCTTCCTGCCTGGTGAAAAGAAGCCCTCCCTGGAACTCTGCCAGGATATGGCTCCGTACTTCAATTTAGACAAGAAGCAGGTCGAGCATGGTTTGAAGGCCATTGGCACTGCCCTGAAAGCGTGGAAGACCATTGCCAAGTCGAATGGCCTGACCGACAACGAAATCCAGCGTAAGGCTGACGCCTTCGAGCATGAAGACAGTGTGCGCCTTATTACTGCCGCGCAGAAACAGTCGAGAGGTATGAAGCGGTGAATGGTGATTTTCGGGTGGCACGCGTTTACCTGTGCGCCAGTACCGAGGAACAATATCTGAGCCGACAGGCCAGCATCATTGATGAGGCCAACGCGGCGGGCATCCTCGATCGCAAACAGCTCAACGTCGTCTCCGGCCTGCTCCGGCAGTGGTGCACCAACGTCATGCGCTCCAAGGTCGAGCCCATGAGGAAGGTCGCCCAGATGATCCGGGACCATTTCGAGGGCATCGTCGCCTGAGCGCGGACCCGACGAACCAATGGCTTCCTGGAAGCCCTGAACGGGCTGTTCCAGGCCGCCAAGCGCAAGGCCCGCGGCTACGGCAGGTTCACCACGATCCGCACTGTGATGTTCCTGCTCGCCGGTAAGCTCGATTTCTCGAAACTCAACCCGCATGTGGTGTATTAGCCCACTCGAAATTCAAAAGAGCCCCCAATGGACCGCTCTCACACCAGCGCAGTAGATCAGTCCTAAGTCCGACAGACGCCTAGGCGCTATACAAAGGGTTGCTGGCCGACGTCCGTCTTGACGTAGTCCCAAATTGGGACTAGCCTGTTCCCATGTGCATCATCGCCGTGTCGACCCTGAAGGCCTTCTGGATCAACAACACGGATTACCAGGACGCCGAAGCCCCGGCGATGGCATGGTACCGCGAAGCGGTGAGGGCCGATTGGTCGACACCCGGTGACGTGAAGCAGCAGTTTCGCAACGCCAGCATTCTGAAAGACGGACGTGCCGTCTTCAACATTGCGGGCAACAAGTACCGCTTGGTCGTCTGGATCAACTATCCCTACCGGGTTCTATATATCCGTTTTATTGGCACCCACAAGCAGTATGACCAAATCGATGCACAGACAATCTGAGAGCGCACCATGAACATTCGCCCCATCAAGACCGAAGCCGACTACAGCGATACGCTGCGCGAGATCGAAACGCTGATGCCGGCGGAACCCGGAACGGACGCCGGCGACCGGCTTGATGTGCTGGTTACCCTAGTCGAAGCCTACGAGCGCAAGCACTTCCCGATGGATCTGCCGGATGCTGTGGAAGCCATCAAGTTCCGCATGGAGCAACAGGGGCTGACCGTTGATGACCTGGTGCCGGCGATTGGGCGGAAGAACCGAGTCTATGAAGTCCTTGCACGCCGACGCCCACTAACCATCAGGATGATTCAAGCGCTGAACAAAGAGTTCGATATCCCTGCCGAAAGCCTGCTGAACCAGCACATCTCTAGGCGGACCGCATAGCGCTTCCAAGCGAAGGGGACAGATTTATTTGGCGCGCATCTCGCGAGGTTGATTGCCCGGCTTGCGGAACTCAATGCGCCGCCCAGTGATTTTCTCGATCTCGTCGATGAAGCGACCATTCCCAGTCAACTGACCTCGCTGTACCGCCTGCCGGATCAGATCCCACTCGCCTTTCGGAATCGTCGCTCGCACGAACGCTCCGTAACGTTCGCAGCGTTGCCCACGCGTTTCCCCAAGCGATAAATAGCAGGGATCTTCGTCAAGCCACGACGATTGCTCCAGCCCAGCCTTGACCTGGTAGCTCGACCACCGGTAGTCCTGCGGCGATGCCACCATGCGCGCCCTTACGGGATTCAGATCGACATAGCGGCAACAGGACAGAAGGTATGCTTCTGTCTGAATGGGACTTGATTTGTACCGACTCTCCCAAAGGGTCCCACGCCGCCCCTCAAGCCGATTCACATAACGCGTCTGCCGCCCCGCCAACCGCTTCATCAAACGACCCAGCATCGCAACCTCATCGGGCGGCTCAACAACCAGATGGACATGATTGGTCATCAGGCAATAACCGTACACCTTGACGCCAAGTTCGGTCTTCCAGCGTTTCAGGGTATCGAGGTAATACCTGAAATCCTCTTCCCCAGCAAACACCACTTGAAGGTTGTGACCGCGTTGCACAATATGATGGGCACAATTCGGCACCACCACCCTGCCTATCCTTGGCATAGAGCGTTCTCCCGCGTGGATCACGCGCCTCAGATTACTAAATCGCCAGGCTCATATAAATCTGTCCCCTTTGGTCCCTGGCTAATGGATGTCCCCTTTGGTCATCTATTTGGCACTCACGTTGGCCCCCGCCATGCCTACAGCAATGAATACGGAATTCGGCGCAATGCTATACAGATCGTTGATGCCAGCATACGCCTTAGTCCAGGAACCGTTGACGCCGGTGGTGCTGTAGAGGACCCTGCCCGCGGTTCCAACCGCGACGAACTGTGCGTCCGGGCCGAAGGTGATGGAATAGAGGCTTTGCGTGGTCGGAACCGGCTGCGCGGCAACCCAGGTCACGCTGTCGGTACTCGCGACCACCGCGCCGGCATCGCCGACGGCGACATAGGTACCCGCGCCATAGGCGACACCCCGCAGGTTGTTGAGGGTGTTGGAGGCCTGCGCCGTCCAGGTGATGCCGTCCGGGCTGGTCAGCAGCGTGCCCTGGGCGCCCACCGCGATGAACTGGCCGTTTACGTACGATACACCAAGCAGGTTCTGCGCAGTCCCCGAGGTGCGCGCGGTCCACGCACCGGTAACGCCGGTATTCGTATTCGAATAGATGACCCCTGCGTTGCCGACCGCGACATAGGTGCCGGCGCCGAAGGCCAGCGCGTTCATCCCGCTAGCGCCGGCGATGGCCGTGGCTGCCGTCCAGGTGACGGTGTCGGGGCTGGTGATCACAGAACCGTCGGCCCCCAGCGCAACGAAGAGGGTACCGTCGTACACCACGTCGGTCAGGTTGACGGTGGGCCCGATCGGCAACGACGACGGCTGGCTCCAGGCCGTGACACCGCCGGGACTGGTGTAACTGAATGGCGCCGTGAACACCGTTGCGGCATTGCCGACCGCAACATAGTTGTTGTTGCCAAACGCCACACCGTTCAGGTCATTCGCGGTCACCAATTGGGTGCCAACGACCCAAGGCGTGGTGGGCCCGATCAAACGCGGTGTCGCGGTGACAACCGGCGAAAACGGTCCCACTTGACTGCCGTTGTCCGATGAAGTGATGGCGAACGCGTATTGCGTGCCGTTGGTCAAGCCGGTCAGGTCATACGGCGACGTGATCTGGTTGATGATGTGGTCGGCGTTACCGAGTCCGGTAGTCGACCCCTGGCTGTAGAAGACCCAATACGTCAGATTCGGATTGCTGTTCCAAGTGAGAACCACCTGCGATTCACCCGGCGCGACCGTAACGCCGGTTGGCGTGGTGGTAGGTTGCGACCCCTGGCCCAAACACCCGCCCAGCAACAGGGATAGGAACACCGCACCCGATCTGAATAGTGATTTCACTGCATCCGCCTTCAAGTCAGTTGATCGTTTCGAATGGATGGCTCCCAAAGAGCCTATGGGGTTTCATCCCGGGAGTCCCGCAGGACCGCTCGGTGGGTACGGCGTCTATTCGGGTCGGGGCCCGTGATCGCATACCTGCGCGACGGGTTACCGGGCGCGGCACCGTCCGCCAGCCCGGCCGGAGGGATTGTAAGAAAACAATGAGTTATTAACAATATATACTTGTGCTGCCTTGTGCTGCCTTGTGCTGCGTGGAGCGGTCGAGACCGGCGTCGTGCGGCCAACCGTGGGGTCCGCCAGTGGCACTGCAACGGCCCTGGCCGATTCTGGAGGCCACTGCAATCAGGAATAATACGCGCATGGATCCGCCACCCCTGGCCCCGGGCACCTACCGCGGGCGGTTCGCACCCTCCCCCACCGGCGCGCTGCACTTCGGCTCCCTGGTGGCAGCGATGGCCAGCTACCTGCAGGCCCGTCGCCACCAGGGCGAATGGCTGCTACGGGTGGAGGACCTGGATACACCCCGGGAGGTACCCGGGGCGGCTGCGGCGATGCTCCACACCCTGGAGGCCTTTGGGCTGTACTGGGATGGCGCCGTGCAGTACCAAAGCCGGCACCACGCGGCCTACGAAGCAGCGCTGGAACACCTGACCCGCGGCGGGCACATCTACCCCTGCGGCTGCAGCCGCCGGGAGATCGCCGACACCGGATGGGACGGCGCCGACGGTGTCGTATATCCCGGGACCTGCCGCAACGGATTGCCGCCGAGGCGCGCGGAGCGGGCGCTGCGGGTACGCACTGACGCGGCGGTGATCGCGTTCCAGGACGGTCTGCAGGGCGCGCTGCGCGTCGATCTGGAGCGCGCGGTGGGCGACTTCGTCGTGCGGCGTGCCGACGGGCCATTCGCCTATCAACTCGCGGTGGTGGTGGATGACGCCGCGGCCGGCATCACCGAAGTCGTGCGCGGCAGCGACCTGCTCTACTCCACGCCGCGCCAGATCCATCTGCAACACCTCCTCGGGCTCGCCACGCCCCAATACTTGCACGTCCCCGTTGCCACCGACCTCAGCGGCGCAAAACTGAGCAAGTCCGCGGGCGCCGGGGCGCTGGACTGGGAATATCCACTGGCAGGGCTGGTCCGGGCGGCCGCGTTCCTCGGACTGGAACCGCCCGCGGAGGTGGAGACCTCCGATGTGGCGACGTTCTGGGACTGGGCGATCGGGCACTGGGACCCTGCACGACTGCCGCGCCTGCGGGTACGCGCCGTCGACGCCCGGGGCCGGGTGCCTCGCTGAGCTGGCGCCTGGCGGTCTCCGGGCGTCGTGATGCACGGGTGAACTTGACGCCCGGGTCCGCTAAGATCGGGACAAGGGGCGCCCAGGGAGCGGCGCGGCACGCGGGATCGGGGGAGCCGGGATGTCTGAAGAAAAGGTCTACGACGTGCCGGGGGCGTTCGCCGCCCGCGCCCACTGCTCCAGCGAGCGGCAATACCAGGAGCTCTACGAGCGCTCGATCCGCGACCCGGAGGGATTCTGGGCCGAACAGGCCCGGCACTTCCTGCACTGGACCCGGGACTGGGACCGGGTGCTGGAGTGGGACTATGCCACCGGGCAAGTCCGCTGGTTCGAGGGCGGACGGCTCAACGCCTGCTACAACTGCGTGGACCGGCACCTCGCAGCACGCGCCGATCAGGTGGCAATCCTCTGGGAAGGGGACGACCCGGCGACCGACCGGCGCATCACCTACCGTGAACTCCACGCCCAGGTCTGCCGGTTCGCCAACGTGCTCAAGGCACGCGGCGTGGCCAAGGGGGACCGGGTCTGCATCTACATGCCGATGATCCCGGAAGCCGCGGTGGCCATGCTCGCCTGCGCGCGCATCGGGGCGGTGCATTCGGTGGTATTCGGCGGGTTCTCCCCGGAGTCCCTGAAGGACCGGATATTGGATTCCGATTGCCGCGTGGTGATCACCGCCGACGAGGGACTGCGGGGCGCGCGCGCGGTGCGATTGAAGGACAACACCGACGAGGCGCTCTTATCCTGTCCGGCGGTGCACAGCGTGGTGGTGGTGCGCCATACCGGCGCGCCGGTGGCGTGGAAGGACGGCCGCGACGTCTGGTACCAGGACGCGGCCGCGGACGTGAGCGCCGATTGCCCGCCCGAAGAGATGGACGCCGAGGACCCGTTGTTCATCCTCTACACCTCCGGCTCCACTGGCAAACCCAAAGGGGTGTTGCACACCACCGGCGGTTATCTGCTGTACGGCGCCATCACCCACCGGTATGTGTTCGACTACCACGACGGGGACATCTACTGGTGCACCGCCGACGTGGGCTGGGTCACCGGCCACACCTACATCGTGTACGGGCCGTTGGCCAACGGCGCCACCACGCTGATGTTCGAGGGCGTGCCCACCTATCCGACGCCCTCCCGGTTCTGGGAGGTGGTGGACAAGCATCAGGTGAACCTGTTCTACACCGCGCCCACGGCGATCCGCGCCCTGATGCGCGAGGGCGACGCGCCGGTCCAGGCCACCAGCCGCGCCAGCCTGCGCTTGCTGGGCTCGGTGGGAGAACCTATCAACCCGGAGGCCTGGGAGTGGTATTACCGCGTCGTCGGCGGCACCCGCTGCCCCATCGTCGACACCTGGTGGCAGACCGAGACCGGCGGGATCCTGATCACCCCGCTGCCGGGTTGCACGCGATTGAAGCCCGGCTCGGCTACCCGTCCGTTCTTCGGGATCCGGCCCGCCATCGTGGATGCCAGCGGCACCGAGCTGGAAGGCGCGGCGAGCGGCAATCTGGTCATCACCTTCCCGTGGCCCGGGCAGATGCGCACCGTCTACGGCGATCACCAACGCTATATCGACACCTATTTCAAACAGTATCCGGGACGCTATTTCAGCGGCGATGGCGCACGCCGCGACGCCGACGGGGACTACTGGATCACCGGCCGGGTCGACGACGTGATCAACGTCTCCGGCCACCGGCTCGGGACCGCGGAGGTGGAGAGCGCCCTGGTGCTGCACGAAGGCGTCGCGGAGGCCGCGGTGGTGGGCTACCCCCACGACATCAAGGGCCAGGGGATCTACGCCTACGTCACCCTGGTGAAAGGGGTGGAACCCAGCGACGCCCTGCGCCAGGAACTGGTGGACCTGGTGCGCCGGGAGATCGGCGCCATCGCCACCCCGGACGTCATCCAATGGGCGCCGGGCCTGCCGAAGACCCGCTCCGGCAAGATCATGCGCCGCATCCTGCGCAAGATCGCCGCCAACGAGTTCCACGAGTTGGGGGATATCTCCACCCTCGCCGATCCGGGCGTCGTGGAGCAACTCGTCACCGCGCGCGCGCAGCACTGAGCCCGCGGCATCTGGCGCTGACAAAACGCCACGGGGTCATCGTCCCGCGCGCGACAACTTCCGTGCAACCGCCACGCACCGATCGACGTTTCGCGGGCCGATCCCGGGGCCCCGGCGCGGTTCCTCACCGATACGGTGGCGGTGCGCGCGCGGGTGGCCTACGCCACCACGACGGTCATCCCCTTGCTGGCGGGGCGGAGACGCGGTGCGGCCCAGCGCACTGGCCTGACCGAGGCGTCCGGCGCGGTCTATAATCGGCTGCGGCACCCGACGCCCCATCCTGCTACGCGAGGTCATCATCGCCCTGGAACCGTTCATACCCGCCTGGTGGCTGCCAGGACCCCATTCGCAGACCCTCTGGCCCAACCGCCTGCGCCCGCGGCCGCGGGTGGCGCTGCGTTGGGAACGCCTGGAGTTGGCGGACGGGGATTTTCTGGATCTGGCGTGGACCGCCGCAGGCGCCGGCCCGACGGTGCTGGTGCTCCACGGACTGGAGGGATGCGCGTATTCCACCTACGCGCTGGGACTGTTGCGGGCCATCGAGCGGCGCGGCTGGCGCGCCGTGGTGATGCACTTCCGAGGCTGCAGCGGCACCCCCAACCGCCTGCCCCGCAGCTATCACTCCGGGGAAACCGGTGACCTGCAGACCGTGGTCGAACACCTGCGGGCACGGGAACCCGACGTGCCGCTCGCGGCAGTGGGCTATTCCCTGGGTGGCAACGTGCTGTTGAAGTGGCTCGGCGAGCAGGGCGTCGACGCGCCCTTACGGTGCGCGGTCGCGGTATCGGTACCCTTCGAGCTGGCAAAATCGGCGCAACGCCTGGAACGCGGCTTCTCGCGCGTGTACCAGTGGTCGCTGGTGCGGCGCTTGCGGCGCTCGGTGCGGGAAAAGTTCCGTACGGTCCCGAGCCCGCTGGATCTGCGCGGTCTGTCCAACTGCCGGACCTTCCGGGCCTTCGACGACCGGATCACGGCACCCCTGCATGGCTACACTGACGCCGACGACTATTACCGACGCTGCAGCAGCCGGCCATATCTCGCGCGGATCCGTATTCCGACACTGGTGTTGCAGGCGCGTGACGATCCGTTCCTGACCCCCGACGCCATTCCCGGGCCCACGGAATGCGCCGCATCGGTACAACTGGAGATCCAAGAGGCCGGCGGCCATGTGGGCTTCGTGTACGGCCCGGTCCCATGGCGCGCCCGTTACTGGTTGGAGGAGCGCATCCCGGCGTTTCTGGCGTCGCGACTGAAGACACCTGATCCACGCTAACCCGTGGTGACTGGCGCCGTCCCATGCGCGCAACGCTCCCGGGGAACGCAGGCAGTTGAAAATAACCCGGCGAGCTTATTCCACATCCGGTCAGAGCGCGTGTCTCAAACCGACCTCGAAGCCAATGACCCGGGTCGCGCTGCGCGGTTCGAACACCGACCCCACCTGCGCACCTCCCTGCCTGAGGGGCTGGCTGGCCCCCTGCCCCAGGTTCCACCATTCCACGTAGGGACCTGCCGCCACTGCCCAACCGTTGGGTAACCGGTAATCGAAACGCAGGCCGAGACGCCCGGCGAAACGATCCTCGACCCCCAGGGTCTGTCCGTCAAACACGCCGCCGAAGTCCACCCCGAGCTGTGCGGCGAAACTTCGTGTCACGCGCCCATCCAGTATCACGGTCGTGCGGGCGTCCAGCGGCAGGCCCACGGTGCCACCCACAAAGCCGTAGCCCCAGCGGTAGGTCTCCGCGACACCGAAAGCCTGGGGTGTGGAGTGGATGTCCCGCTCCCAACGCCGGTACCCCAGCCCGCCGTATACGGAGGACCGCCAGCGGCCCAACGCCGGCAACCGGTACCCGCCGCGCACGGAAAAATCCAGGATCGCCGCGTCCGTACGGCTCTGCACCGCCGCGCCTGCCTGGGTCTGGCCATAGTAGTCCACGGTGCCACGGCGGTACCCAAGCCGGCCTTCCGCCTGCCAGCGGCCACGGGTATACCCCAGGGTCGTGACGAATCCCGGGAGCGCGCCGGTCTCCCGATCCAACACGGCATTGTTGACGAATTCGTCGTAATGGAACTGGGCCACGGAGAACGCCACGCCCCCATTCCACGTCCCCGCACCTTCCCCCTGGCTCCCCTGCGCAACGGCCGCAAACGGGACCAGCAGGCATGCCACCAACACCGTGAATCGCATCCAAGGCCTTTCGCCGGATCGTGGCCCGGCGTTCGTTCTTATTGAACTACCCCCTGCTGTGCGGATGGTACCCCAAATCCTGCCTTACCCCAACCGCGCGCATGCCTCCGGGGGCGCTCATGCACCGGTCGCGGGGTATCGCTGGAACCGAACCGCGCAGAGTCCCGAACCGGGCCGCGCGGTCATCCCTGCGCCTCGCCATCACCCAGCCAACGCTGCGTATACAGACAGACCAGCACGCCCAAGTAGAAACCTCCAATGACATCGCTGACGAAATGGTAGTCGGTCACGATCAAGGCCAGGCCAAGCGCCGAGAGGCCCGCCGCGTAAACGGGCCGGTAACGTCCGTAATAGAGCCACAGGGCAGCACCCAATGCCGTAAAGACCGCCATGTGGCCAGACGGAAACCCGTTGAGTCCGCTCCCGCCGTGGAACCAATGGAAGGCGTAGGACACCCGGTGCGCCAGCCATGCGCGCGTATTGCTGCGTGAGAAGACAAGCTTTAGCACTTCTTTGGCCACATAGCTGGCCGGTATACAGGTACCGGCCAGCCGCAGGAACCGCGCCTCGTAACCCCGCCCACGCCGCGACAGGACCCAATAGCCCGCCCAGCTGAACGCGGTGGCCACCAGCACGAAAAACTGGAGCAGGTCGGGAATGTTGCCGGTATAGGACCGCCAACGCGGATCGAGTTGCAAGAGCCGGTCGAAGAACCGGGCCACCGGCACGTCGACATAGTGATCGCAGAGGACCACCAGCCCGGACACCAACGCCAAACTCACCATCAGGGATCTAGCCCGCATATTTCACTGTTCTCCTGCGCTAGGCGCCGCGGCACTCATCGACGAACACCCGTGTAGCATCACGCACCTCTGCTCCGCCGGGGCGCCATCTTGCGCCGGATCGTGGACCCGACTGCACCAGCATACGAAGTGAGTAAGCGGGTAAGCCGGCATCCGGGTCTATGTATCCGCTGCCAAAAACGGGCGCGAGCCAGCGGGGAGTGAAATCAATCATGTTGGCGCAGGCGCAACAAAGGATGCACGGTCCGTCGAACGTGATTCGGGTTGGCGACCCGATTCCCAGGCGCGCCAGCATGGGCCGGTGCCCCTTTGTTCCGGCAGGCGTTTCGGGGATAATAGCGCGCAAGCCCCGGCCCCGCCCGTCAACTAGGCTTCGCACCTGGGAATCGTGACCCCGTCCAGCCCCGCCCATCCGCTTTTGTATCCCCGGCGACGCCCCAGGGCTGGAACCGCCTGCCCGGCGGCCCCCGGCGCATGCCCACACCTGCCGATCCGCGCAGACGGCTTGCCGACCTGATCTGCCATGCCTGCATCGCCCATCCTCCTGCCGGCTCCACCAGGCCCCGACGAACCCTTCGACCTCGATCTCCCGGAGGGTTCCCTGGACCAGTTGCTGGCTTGGTTCCACACCTACGGTGACATCTATCGCCTGCGCTCGCCTCGCATACCCGCCCCGATCTATGTCGTCAACCATCCGGATGACGTCAAACGCATCCTGGTCAACCAGCACCGGCACTACGTGAAGGGAATCGGCATTGAGCGCGTCAAGATCCTGCTGGGCAACGGGATCATGGTCAGCGAAGGTGAATTCTGGCGCCGCCAGCGGACCCTCATCCAGCCGGCCTTCCACCGCCGCGTGGTCACCGGGCTGGAGGAGACGGTATGGGCCGCGAACCGGGACCTGCTGCACCGCTGGAGCCTGGCGGCGCGCAACGGGGAACCAGTTAATGTCACCCGGGACACCAGTGATCTGGCCTTGCAGATCGTCCTGTGTTCCCTGTTCGGTACCGATCTGCCGGCAATAGCCGCGGCCGTGGGCGGCAACCCATTCGCGATACTGACCCAGGAGCCGTCCCGGGATCTGCGCTTCGCCGCGCGGTTCCGATCCCTGGGCCGGCTGGTCCTGGATTGCGCACAGCGGCGCCGCGCCGAAGGGCGGGAGCATTTCGACCTGCTCGCCATGCTCATGGCCGCGCGCGACCGGGAAACCGGCGCCGCCATGACCGACAAGGAATTGCTGGACGAAGTCATGACCCTGATCGTGGCCGGGCACGAGACCACCGCCAGCACTTTGAATTGGACCTGGTACCTGTTGTCCCGGAATCCCGGGGCCGAACAGCGCTTGCACGCGGAACTCGGGGCCCAGGGCGACGCCCAAACACCCACTGCGGCGGCGACCGGCGCGGCGGTGTCCTACGCGCGCCAAGTGCTGGAGGAGGCGCTGCGCCTGTACCCACCGGGCTGGCTGCTGACGCGCCGCGCGGTCGCTGAGGACCGCA
Source organism: Chromatiales bacterium 21-64-14 (assembly GCA_002255365.1). Taxonomy (NCBI): domain Bacteria; kingdom Pseudomonadati; phylum Pseudomonadota; class Gammaproteobacteria; order Chromatiales; species Chromatiales bacterium 21-64-14. The sequence goes on along the minus strand of NCBI01000014.1, from coordinate 8,483 downwards.
TCGGCGATTACCCGGTGGCACTGGGTACCCATGTGTTCATCTCCCCGTATCTCGTGCACCGCCATCCCCGTTTCTGGGAAGAGCCCGAGGCGTTCCGACCGGAGCGCTTCGCCCCCGCCGCAGCCACCGCCCGTCACCGGTACGCGCACCTGCCCTTCGGCGCCGGACCCCGGCAGTGCGTGGGCCAGTTGTTCGCGATGATGGAAATGGAGATCCATCTGCGGACCATCGCCCAGGCGCTGCAACTGCGCCGCGCGGACGATACGCCGGTGATCCTGGAGCCACAAGTCAATCTGCGCACCCGCGATGACCTGCTCATGATCCCGGCGCTGCGCACCCATTGAGAGAGCCTCGGCAATGACCGACTGCGATACTCTGTCCGCGGTACTGCGCCGCGCCGCCGGCACTGCGGGCACCATCACGTATCTGGACAGCAGCGCCCCGGAACGCACGGTCGCGTTCCGGGAGGTGTATACGCGGGCGCTCGGATTGCTGCATCATTTTCAGAACGCCGGGATGGCACCCGGCGCCCATGTGATCCTGCTCGTAAACCGCAACGAGCAATTCGTGGACGCCTTCTGGGCCTGCCAGCTCGGCGGGCTCATTCCGGTCCCGGTAGCGGTGGCCAATACCCCTGGTAACCGCCTTCGACTGTTGCGAATCTGGGCGGCGCTGGAAACGCCCTGGCTGTGCACCACCGAGGCGGTGCTGGAACGCTACGCGGGATTTGCGCGGGACACGGGCCACGCCCCTGCGCTGGACACGATGCGCGCGCGCGCCGTCCTCCTGGACCGGATCACCGATACCACCCACCCGGGAGCCGAAGCGTCGCCAAACACCGAGCAGACGGCGCTGATCCAGTTCTCCTCCGGATCCACCCGCGCGCCCAAGGGCGTGGTCCTGACCCACCGCAACCTCCTGACCAACATCCGCGCCATCATCGCGGGGATTCACCTCGGCGCGGACGATTCCGCGTTCAGTTGGATGCCGATGACCCATGACATGGGTCTGATTGCGCTTCATCTGACTCCGACCGCGTGCGGCATCGACCACGTGCTGATGGCCACCGAAATGTTCATCCGGCGCCCCCACCTGTGGCTGACCCGGGCCGCGAAGAAGCGATCCACGGTCTTATGCTCGCCCAACTTCGGCTACCAGCTCTTCCTAAAGTCCGTGGACCCGACGCAACTGGAGGGCATGGATCTCTCCGCGGTCCGGCTGGTGACCAACGGCGCGGAGCCGATTTCGGTGCCGCTATGCCGCAAATTCCTCGCGCGCATGGCCCCCTACGGCCTGGGCGCACAGGTGATGTTCCCGGTCTATGGGCTCGCAGAGGCGAGCGTCGCGGTCACCTTCGCTGAACCGGGCGCCGCGCTACGGGTCCACTGGCTCGGGCGCGACTCCCTTCAGGCAGGCGGCCCAGTGCGCCGCTGCGCCGAGGGTGATCCCAGCGCGGTTCCCTTCCCGTGTGTCGGCCGACCGATCCGCGACTGCGAATTGACTCTGCGCGATGCGGCCGGGACAGATGTCGCCGAGGGGGTGATCGGCCATGTGCTCATCCGCGGGCCGAACGTAACGGCCGGCTACTACGGGCGCGAACGACTGGACCGCAGTGCCTATACGCCGGACGGGTGGCTGAACACCGGAGACCTGGGGTTTCTGGACGACGGTGAACTGACGATCATCGGGCGTTCCAAGGAAGTGATCTTCGTCAACGGGCAGAACTTATTTCCCCACGACGTGGAAGCGCTGCTCTGCGAACACGCCGCTCTGGCACCCGGACGGGTCGCAGCCTGCGGCGTACCCGACGCCGCGACGGGCGCCGAAGAGCTGTTGATCTTCGTGACGTTCCGGGAAGGTCCCGAGCGCTTCGTCCCGGTGGCGCGACGCGTCCGCCAGGCGTTGACGGAACAGCTCGGCTTGGCGCGCGCATGCGTGATTCCGGTATCGCGGATTCCCCAGACCACCAGCGGGAAATTTCAACGCTACCAGTTGGCGGAGCGCTACGCGGCCGGGGAGTTTGCCGCGGTGCTGGAGGATCTGGCTACCCGGATGGGCCCCGGCGCCGATGACGCGGCGGGATCCGGCACCGATGTCGAACAAAACCTCCAGGACATCTGCCGCCGTTGCATCGATGGGGTCCCGATCGGACTGCACGACAATATCTTCGAATTCGGCACCAGTTCCCTGACACTGGCCCGCATCTACGAGGAGATCGAACAGCGCTATCCGGACACCCTGGAGATCACCGATTTCTTCGACTACCCCACGATCGCCCAGCTCGCTGCGCACATTCGCAGCCGCCCACCGCGCGACCCGGAACCCGCCCCGGCGCGGGCGCCGCGGCGCCCGCGCGACGAGCACCGGTAAGAAATGGGGTTAGGACGAATGGCGCTTATTTGGCGCCCGTATCGTTAAAGAAATGGCCACGGAAACCATGGCGCAAGCCACGAGGTTCCCGTGGCTGGACTCAACCGGTTTGGACGGGGGTTTGGACGGGGGCTTGAACGCCCGGTCCACCGCACGGTGCCGCGATCGCCGCCGACGGCCCGCGCGGCTCACGCATAAAGTGGCTTGCGGTATTTCCATTTCTTGTACATCCACAACCAGTCGTGCGGAGCGGCGCGTACCTGGCGCTCCACCGCCCGCACGTAGACCTCCACCACATCGTGGTCTTCCATCGAGTAGGGCGGGACCGCCAGCCGCTCGAAAGAAACCTCGTAATAGCCGCGCTGCAGCCGGCGCATCGCAACGAAATACACCGGCGCCTTCTTCATGGCGGCGATCTTCTGTGGCCCTACATAGAACGCGGTATCGAGACCCATGAAGCGGGTCCAGTATTTGTCCTCCTCCACACGGGGAGTCTGATCCGCCACCAGCGCCAACCCGCGCGGTCCGTCGTGCCGGCGCATGACCTCCGCGATGAACCGATCCACGGGGATCAGGCTGCCACCGAACCGCGCGCGCCGCTCCACCAGGAGCCGGTCGATCATGGGATTGCGGGCGGGCTTATAAACCGCGTCCACCGGGAACGGGCATACAAGCCGGCTGGCCAGCAACAACCACTCCCAGTTGCACTGATGTGCGGCAAGGAACAGCACGGCCTGACCGGCCACGGCACCGCGCAACCCTTCCAGGACCTCCGGATTCGCGATCCTCACCCGGCGGCGGATCTCCGACTCCTGGATGGTCATGGATTTCACGGTTTCCACCAGCACATCGGCGAACTGGCGGTAACAACGCTTGGCGATGACGCGGACTTCGCGCTGGCCCATCTGCGGAAATGCATCGCGCAGATTCGAGCAGGTCAGGCGCTTGCGGAACCGGAACACGTGATAACTCAGCGCATAGACGAGCCATGCCAGCATGTAGAGGACCGGGAGCGGAAGACGGGAGATGAGCTTCAGAACGGTTCCCACGGACCCTCGACCCTGGTCTGGACAATCGGCGTCGCGTCCCCGCCGGGTCATCGGCCTAGCCCAGCGCGCGACAGTGGACCCGGTGCCGCGGACGCGCTACCCTGAACCGGTCCGGTATCCGGCAGGATCCCGCGGTATCATAGAGTTACGCTTCACGACGGTCAAACCATGATCACCTCGTTCGCGGCCGAGCCGGAGGAACTGCTGTCCCCCGGGTTCCGCGGCCGCCCTTGCATCGGCCGCCTCACCGGCACCTCCGCCCAGGTCTGGCAGATCCCGCTGCGCGCACCGGATCGAGTGCTGGAACGGATGCACGCGCTGTTGGCCCCGGACGAACAGCGGCGGATGACGCGCCTGCGTTTTTCGCACCACCGTGCCCGTTTCCTGCTGGCGCGCGGCGCGCTGCGCCTGCTACTCGGCGCCTATCTGGACATGCCCGCGGACCAACTCGTATTCCGGTACGCGCGCCACGGAAAACCAGGGTTGAGTGGGGGACCGGACCCACAAGGGCTGGAGTTCAATCTCTCCCACTCCCACGAGTTGTGTGCCTGCGCATTCAGCCGCGCGCGGCCGTTGGGCATCGACATCGAGTACCGGTACCGGTCCGTGAACGTCGCGGGCCTGTCACGCCGGTTGTTCTCCGCGACGGAAATCGCGGAGCTGGAACGCACGCCGCCGGCGCTGCGTACCCATGCGTTCCTGAATGGCTGGACCCGCAAGGAAGCGGTACTCAAGGCGACCGGGGAAGGTCTGACCGGTTCGCTGCGCCGGGTCGGCGTGTCTCTCGCCCCAGACAAGCCGGCGCGTTTCCAGGCCCCCGGTCCCGCTGGTTGGAGGCTGGAGGCCTTGGAGCTCGGTTCCGACTACGTGGGCGCCCTGGCCCTGGCGCCACCCCACCGCGACGGGCCACGGGATGCGCTGGACATAAACCGGGACTGCGCCGGACTCGGCGCGTGGGCCGTCCCCCAACCTTAGGACAAAAGCGTCATGCACATCGTAGTGATCGTCGCTGCCGGGTGCAGCGCCGTGTTCACCCTGCTGACCGTGGCAGGGTTGATCCGCCCCAGGTTCGGGTTGGCCCGCACCCAGGAACAGTCTCTGATCCGCAACGGCGCCCTGGCGCTGGTGGCCTATCTGGTATTGGCAGTGGCCCTGGGTGCTGGCGACCCCAACCAGAAGTTCCTCACCCCCGGCGCCGTGCCACTGGCCCCATCCGCCTCAGCAAACCCGCCGGCGGCGGTATCCCAGCGCTGACTGGCCCCGCCCGCGCCGTGCGTCATCCCCGCCCAAGGCAAGCCCAGATGCGGGCCGGCGCGACCGCGATGCTGCAGTCCAACCGTGGTGATAGATCACCGACGTGCGCTGGTACACCCTGCCGTTGATGATTAAACTGCCTACACCAATAGTCCATGTCGGCGGGGACGGCACGCAGCCGGGGGATCAGGATTGGCACACCCACCGGTCACAGGCACAGGCGCAACGGGGGACCGGCGAGCTTGTCCATGAACAGTATCGGCATCGGCAGCTATTCAGCCGGGGCGTTTTTCTTTTTTCTCCTGACCCTGGTGCTGGTAACCGGTTGGCGGGGCCGTGCGCAAGGCACGCTGCTGATCGCCGCCACCGCCGCGACCGCCCTCTGGTCGGCATCGCTGGCCGTGCATCCCACCTACGCCATCCCGCGCGAACCACTAGCGCAGGCCCTGTCGAGCCTGCGCTACCTGACGTGGTTCTGGTTCCTGCTGTACCTCCTGCGGCGGATGCAGGCCGGCACGCGTCTGCGCACGGTCAGCGTCCTGGTCTATGCCCTGCTGGTATTCATCACTCTCACCCCGGCGCTGCACGGGTTGTTCCGGGCGGGTGGGCTGACAGCGGCGCTGTACACCAAGACCGTGCTGGCGGGCGAGGTGTTGCTGTCCGTGAGCGGACTATGGCTGGTGGAACTGTTGTTCCGCAACACCCCGCCGGAGCACCGCTGGGCGATAAAGTTTCTGTGCCTGGGCATCGGCGGTCTATTTGCCTACGACTTCTATCTATACTCCGACGCCCTGCTGTTCAGTCATATCGACCCCCAACTCTGGGCGGCCCGCGGGGCAGTGGACGCCTTGGCGGTGCCCCTGATCGCGGTGTCGGCGGCGCGTAATCCCGAATGGTCCCTGGATGTGTTCGTCTCGCGTGGCGTGGTCTACCACAGCGCCACCCTGCTGGGCGCCGGCGCCTACCTGCTGGTCATGGCTGCCATGGGCTATTACATCAAGGTGTTCGGCGGGGCATGGGGCCCGCTGATCCAGATCGTGTTCTTCGTCGGTGCCGGCATACTCCTCATCGCGCTGTTGTTCTCCGGCCAATTCCGAGCCCGCACGAAGGTGTTCCTGAGCAAGCATTTCTTCAACTACCGGTATGATTACCGCGAAGAGTGGTTGCGCTTCACCAATACCCTATCGAGCTGCAAGGCCCACGCCGATCCGCGCGAGTGCGTGATTCGCGCCATCGCCGCCATCGTGGAGAGTCCCGGTGGGCTGCTGTGGATGCGCCGCGCATCGGGTTCCATGGCCCCCACCACCGGCTGGAACCTCGCCCTGCCTGAAAACGCCGTCGAACCCGCCGACGCCTCCCTGATGGCGTTCCTGCGCCAGCGCGGCTGGGTGGTCAACCTGGACGAATACCAGTCCAACCCGGAACTCTATGCGGGATTGGATCTGCCGGATTGGATAGGCGGCCTGTCCGCGGCCTGGGTGGTGGTGCCGTTGATCGACCAGAACCAGCTGTGCGGCTTCATCGTGTTGACCCAACCCCGTGCCGATGTGTCCTTCAACTGGGAGGTCCGCGATCTGCTGAAGACCGCCGGTTGCCAAGCCGCGAGCCACCTCGCGCAGCTGGAGACCCTGGAAGCGCTCGCCGAGGCCCGGCAGTTCGAGGGCTTCAATCGGTTGTCCGCGCTGCTACTTCACGACCTGAAGAACCTGATCGCGCAGCAATCGCTAGTCGTCAGCAGCGCGTCCCGGCACAAGCACAACCCCGCTTTCATCGACGACGCAGTACGCATCATGGCCCACTCGGTGGAACGGATGAACCGTCTGATGGGCCTGTTGCGCACCGGTCTCGCGGACGCGCGATCGCAACCCACGGAGCTCGGCGGGCTGTTGGAAGAGGCGGTAACGGAGCGCTCCCGCGTGGAACCGGTACCCACATTTCACGGTTTATCCGCGCCGATTCACGTCATGGCGAACCGGGACCGGCTCCTCACCGCGGCGCAAAACCTCATCCAGAACGCGCAGGAGGCCACGCCGAAGGATGGGACCGTGCGCGTGACCCTGACGCGGCACGGGGCGCGCGCGATGATCACCATCGAGGACACCGGCGCGGGGATGGACCCGGCGTTCGTACGCAACCGGCTGTTCCGGCCCTTCGACACCACCAAGGGCGACACCGGGATGGGGATCGGGGCCTACGAGAGCCGCGAGTACGTGCATGAACTGGGCGGCGACCTCACGGTCATCAGCGCGCCCGGCAAGGGGACCCGGTTCCGCATCGAGCTTCCCTGCTTGAGCGACGTTGCGGAGACGGAGTCCGGGAACTACACGGAGGGTATCGGTTGAACACGGAAAAGAAGACCTTGCTGGTGGTGGAAGACGACCCGGGCCTGCAAAGCGCACTGCGCTGGGCATTCGAGGGCTTCGAGGTGATTACCGCCGAAGACCGCGAGACCGCGATCGCGCAATTGCGCCGGTACCAGCCCCACGTCATGACCCTCGACCTGGGGCTGCCGCCGGACCCCGGCGGCGCCAGCGAAGGGCTGGCCACCCTGGAGCAGGTGCTGGCGCTCGCACCCCATACCAAGGTGATCGTGGTGACCGGGAACAACGACCGTGACAACGCCGTGCGCGCCATCAGCCTCGGTGCCTGGATGTTCTGCCAAAAGCCGGTGGATGCCGAACTGTTGGGCTACATCGTGGAGCGCGCCTACCGGCTCCATGAACTCGAAGCGGAATCCAACGCCCGGCACCGCGGCGGCACGGACTCTCCCCTGGCGGGCCTCATTGCCACCAGCCCCGAGATGCTGAAGGTATGCAATACCATCGAGAAGGTGGCGCCGGCAGACGTGAGCACCCTGCTGGTGGGGGAAAGCGGCACCGGCAAGGAGTTGTTGGCCCGCGCCCTGCACGAATTGAGCCCGCGTGCCAGTCATCGCTGCGTAGCCATCAACTGCGCCGCGATTCCGGAGACGCTCCTGGAAAGCGAGCTGTTCGGCTATGAAAAGGGCGCCTTCACCGGCGCCGCCACGCGGCGCCAGGGACATATCGAGAACGCCCACGGCGGAACCCTGTTTCTGGATGAGATCGGGGATCTGCCGCTCTCCCTGCAAGCGAAGCTGCTGCGTTTTCTACAGGAGCGGACCATCATGCGGGTAGGCGGGCGGGAGGAGATTCCGGTGGACGTGCGCGTGGTATGCGCCACCCATCGGAATCTCCAGAAATTGATCCCGGAAGGCACGTTCCGGGAAGACCTCTACTACCGCGTCAGCGAGGTCACCGTCCGCATCCCGGCGCTGCGTGAACGCCACGGCGAAGCCGTGGTGCTGGCCCGCCACTTCCTGGACCGCTACGCCCAGCAGCACGGGCGCACAGTGCTGTCGTTCTCCGCCGACGCCTTGAAGGCGATCGAGACGCATTCCTGGCCCGGCAACATCCGTGAGCTGGAGAACCGGGTCAAACGGGCGGTGATTATGGCCGAGGGCAAACAGATCACCGCCCAGGAGCTGGAGTTGGAACCCGGCGACGCGGACCCCCTGCCCTTCAGCCTGCGCCAGGTGCGGGAGAACGCCGAGTGCCAGGCGCTGCTGCGGGCGCTGCGCTACGCCAACGGCAACGTCTCCCAGGCCGCGGAACTATTGGGCATCACCCGCCCCACGTTCTACGCGCTCGCCAACAAGTACCACCTGGACCTGGGACGTAACGGGCCCTGACCCAAGAACGAAGCGTTAATGTGATCTTTATGACTACATTATTATCGGGATTAACATGTCATTATTTTTTACACATTTACTACACCAATTTTTGCTTTTGC
>NCBI01000013.1 GCA_002255365.1 Chromatiales bacterium 21-64-14 | reverse complement strand
GGAAGTGTTCTATCTGCCCAGCTACAGCCCCGAACTCAATCCCGAGGAACGTCTCAATGCCGATCTCAAACACGTCATTCGCCGCAACGTACCGGCACGGACCAAAGCCAAACTTCGTGCCGCCACGGAAGAACACATGGTGGTGATCGGTAGCGAACCCGAGCGCGTCAAAGCCTACTTCCGCGATCCACGCGTCAAGTACGCCGCTTGATACTGTTTAAGGGCCGAATCAATAGGTGGCAAACGCCCGCGGGCGCAGGCTGGAGGCAATGATCCGCGAGCAGAATGAGACGGTGGGACTTAATCCAAATTCGACAGAGCCTCTTTAAGCGCTGCTCCAATGTCTGGATCTGATCAAAAATGGGGGGATTACAGAAAAATCGGTTGGTGCAGATTCCGAGATCAAAAAGCCGGGTAACACCGGATCGAGACCTGGGCCTCTGTATTGGCCCGACATCCGGCGGCGCTCCTGCGCCAAGCAATCAATGCCATCGAACCGCCGACCCGCGTCTGCTCGCAGGTTGGGCCGGGCTCCGTATGGTTGGGTTCACATTTTGGCCGGTCGGTGCTCGCTCAGGGCTGGGTGCGAGCCTTCTCGGCTCAATCTTCCTCGGCAACAGCTTCCGAGCGTGCGTTGGTGCGGGAGTCGGCTGGGGTGCGTCGGGCCATCCACGGTAGCTTGAGCCATTTCAGCGTGGGTAGCACGATGTCCTCTTCTGACGCGCGCCGCCGCAACTCGGCATCGACGTGTTCCCGAGTGACATAGCCGACCACTTTCGTCTGATCGGTCACCGCGACTCTGGAACAGCTCGGCTGGAGGAGATACGGCAACGCGTCGGCGAGGTACGCCCAACGGTCCACCGTCGGATCCGTGCACGAGGGGGCGGTCGACACCGTGCCGTCCTGTGGAATCGGGTCCATGACTGCGGCGACAATCCGCATCCGCAGGGGGTCGGTCTGGGTGTCGAAGTCGACTCGAAAGCCACGATGAAATAGTTTGTCGGTCATGATCCGTTCGCCGAGACCCTGTTCGACTACGAGCTCGGCCACGGCAGTCGCCAGCAGCAAAGGCAGGAGCAGCGCGAAGCCTCCAGTGACCTCGGCCGCGAATACGACGCCGGTGAGCAACGCCCTGGCACCGACACCGAAGGTGACGCCCATGCCCACCAGGGCGAAGGCTCCGGGTTGGATATGAGCGCCGGGAAACGCATGGGCGAAACCGATGCCGATCATCTCGCCCATGCACGCCCCGACCAGGAACATCGGCGCGAGCGTACCCCCTGAGGTGTTGGAGCCAAGCCCAACCCACCACGAGCACATCTTGGCTACAAACAGCGCCGCGGCGGCGCCGAGCAGGAAGCGGCCGTTGACGGCGTTGGTGATGGCCCAGTAACCGACCGACAACGAGCCAGGAACGCCGAGTCCGATCAGGGCGTAGCCGAGCGCACCGATGATTGGATGCGACCATTCAGGGACCGGGAGCCGCCGAAAGATCTCTTCGACAGCGAACAAGCCCCGATTCAGCACCACTGCGAGAACCCCCGCAGCCAAGCCCACGACAGCGAACAGCGGCAGCTGCACAGGCGGTACGTGGGGAATGTAGTCCAAGGGGAAAAGAGGATGTGCGCTTATCAACACCTCGTGCAGCGCCGTCGCCACCGCCGTGGCGACGCAGAGCGGTAGCAGAGCACGAAGGGATCGCTCGAATACCAGCAGCTCGAGCGGCAGGATCACCGCGGCGATCGGGGTCGCGAACACACCGGCCATGCCGGCGGCAGCACCAGTGGCGAGCAGGATACGACGCTCGGCCGTACTGACCGGCAACAACTGACCGAGAAGAGAACCGATCGAGGCGCCGGTGACGATGATCGGACCTTCAGCGCCGAACGGACCGCCCGTGCCCATCGCCACTGCCGCCGACACCGGCTTGGCCAGCGCCGCTCGAGGCGTTACTCGGCTTTCGCGGAACAATATGGCTTCGAGGGCCTCGGGGATCCCGTGACCTTTGATGATCGGGCACCACTTGGCGAGCCCTACGACCACAACCGCGCCGCCAAGCGCGATCGGCACCAGGACCCACGACGGGTGATAGTCCTGCAGGTCTGGCAAGTTAAACCCTACCCGATGGAGCAACGCCAGGTTGCTGATCAGCCCCACCAGATGGACGATGAGGTAGGCGGCCACACCACCCACACCACCGAGGACGAGGCCGAGTAGGGCCAGCACCGCCATCCGTGACGGCGACGTCCCCAGACTGACCTCTTTATGCACCGCTCTCGCTGTGGATCGGCCATTGCGGGCACCGAGTCGCATCCGCCGGATCGCTGACCGCCAGCGAGCACACTCCACGCTGCGGTCTCTATCACCGCTGGCCGCAACAGATCCGACCGAAATGTCAGCGGCGCCTCGAGGGCTACTCGAGCCGGTCCGTTCACCGCTTTGCGAGTCGCCAAAGGACCTATCGCTCACCGGCTGCGCCTCATCGTGAGGTTGCCCGTCGGATCCGCCGAGGTCGGTGTTACCCATGTCAGGCCACTCCGGCGCCCCGGCGCCGAGCACAGTACCGGCCGCCGACACGAGAAAGTCAGAGTTGGAAAAATTAATCGTTACACGATATAATAGCTCGGGTGATGGTGTCAAATAACCTCTACACCCGGCTTCTGGTAATGCGGACCGGCTTACGACGATTCCAACGCTGGAGCGAGCAGCAAGCGCGAGCTGCCGGCCTCACCCCGACACAGCACCAGCTCCTCCTTGCCGTCCGAGGCCACAGCGACCAACGGGGCCCGACGATCGGCGAAGTCGCCGACTACCTCCTGCTACGTCATCACAGCGTCGTCGGACTGGTCGACCGCGCTGAGGGCGCAGGCCTAGTCCTCCGAGAACGGGATCCTGACGATCACCGTGTCGTACGCGTGCGCCTCACCAACCCTGGCGCAGCACGCCTCGAAGCCCTCGCAGCTGTCCACGTCGAGGAGCTCAAGCGGCTCACCCGTCAGATGTCCACCCTCTGGGATGGATTGGTGTCGGTCCAACCCGCACACGGTTTCCCAGGGTCACGACCTTCGCCGGACACCTGACCGCTCACCACTACTCGAGCAACCCACGACTCATGAGCTCGACAACGAATCGTAGACACCGCGTGAGCGTCCCGGGCTGACCCGACTGCCCCCTCTTTGGCTGTGCGCTCGCCCATCTCGTCGATTCGAAGTGCATGGCCGAGCTGTTCGGGCGGAGTGCTGCCTGTGTCGAAGCGGTTGCGCCGCACCGGCGCCCGGCGGCGCTTGAAGCGGGGCGCCGGTGCGGCGCAAAGGGCTGCTCTTCGAGAACGTGTGCCGCCTCGGGGAATGGCTCGGGCTCGAGGAGGTCGGGCGGGAGCGGGTCCTCTTCGCGGTCGCGCTGCACCCGGATCGGCGAGCTTTCGAGCCGCGGGGTCATCGCGCTGCTCGCCCGCGTGCTCGGCTACCCGGAGGGCGCGGTGGCCAAGGCGCTCTCGCCCAAGGGCGTGCTGGTGGTCGCGGGGCTGGTGCGCATCGATCATTCGATGCGATTTCTACCTCGCGAGCAAGCTTGCGTGGTACACCGGTCGCAATTTCAACAGTTATATCCCGTCGAAATAATACAAAAAAATTGTGGCAAATAGGAAACCCGGCCTCTCAGCATTACCACGGCCCAGAGGGTCTTTCGCCGCGCCAAGGTGCGCGGCAGGGTGGGGAAGATAGGCGGCATCCACGGCTTGCGGCACACCTGCCACCCATCAACTGGAAAGTGGTCTGCCGGTCCATGAGTCGCAGCGCCTGATGGGTCATAGCGGCCCGCAATCGGGTAAATGACCGGCCGCATGCCGCTGCGGCCCGGAATCTTTGGTAACGCCTTTCCCGCGGTGGAATATTTACACCTTTTTTACAGCGACGTGTCTAATCTTTACCGGGAATATTCGCCAGGCCGGTCATGCGGCACTGCGTTTCATTTTTCTGGGCTACTGCATTGGACGCCTTCTACCTGCTGCTGATTATCCTCCTGTTTGCGCTAACAGGGTCTCTTATCCCAATTTTCGCGGGATTGATGGGAAGGAAATGACATGGACGCTTTCTACCTTGGCGGTGGATTGGCGGCGCTCGGCCTGTTGGCCTATCTCCTGTATGCCCTGTTTCGTGCGGAGGATTTCTAATTATCACCGGATTCTTCGTATTACTGGCAGCCCTGTTGCTAGTCCTACTAGCCACAGTGCGGCCATTGGGCCGCTACTTCGCCTGGATCATGGATGATCGCCCAGCGTGGACGCCATTCGCCCGCATCGAGGCGCGGGTGTTTCGCCTGTGCGGGATCACGAAGCGCGACATGGACTGGCGCGAGTATGCGCTGACTCTGCTCGTCTTCAGTCTGATCGGCACCCTGGCGCTGTATGCGCTACAGCGTCTGCAGATCTCGCTGCCGCTCAACCCCGAGCACCTCGAGGCCGTCAGCCCGGACTCCAGTTTCAATACCGCGATCAGTTTCGTAACCAATACCGATTGGCAGGGTTATGCCGGTGAGTCCACCATGAGCTACCTGACGCAGATGGTGGGCCTGGCAGTGCAGAATTTTCTTTCCGCCGCGTCAGGTATTGCCGTGGCGTTTGCGCTAATCCGCGGTTTCGCGCGCCACAGCACGGGGGATATCGGGAACTTCTGGATTGACCTCTACCGCATAACTATGTACGCGCTGCTGCCTTTGTCGATGATGTTGGCACTGGCATTGACCAGCCAGGGCGTTATCCAGAACTTTGCGGCGTACCAGAACGTCAACACACTCGAGCCGACAAGCTACGTTCCGCGCAAACTCGATGCCGCGGCCCGGCCCGACCGGCGGGGCACCAATGAAATCGTCGTCGTGGCGCAACAGACCCTTCCCATGGGCCCGGTGGCTTCTCAGGAGGCCATCAAGGAATTGGGTACCAACGGTGGTGGCTTTTTCAACGCGAACTCGGCACACCCGTACGAGAACCCCAACGCACTCACCAACTTCCTGGAAATGCTCGCAGTACTGCTGATCCCGGCGGCACTGGTTTACACTTTCGGCGTTGCGGTGGGCGACACCCGCCAGGGCTGGGCGCTGCTGGGCGCTATGGTGCTAATTTTCGTCGTCGCCGTAACCGCCCTTGCCTTGGCCGAATACCAAGGCAATCCTGCGATCGGCGCGCTGGGGGTGGACCAGATCCATAGCGCACTACAGTCCGGCGGCAATATGGAGGGCAAGGAAACCCGCTTTGGCATCGCCGCGTCGGTGTTGTTCAACGCCGTGACCACTACCACCTCCTGCGGTGCCGTGAACTCGATGATTGATTCCTATACGCCGCTGGGTGGGCTCGTACCAATGATATTGATGCAACTAGGTGAGACCATTTTCGGCGGAGTGGGCTTGGGCCTCGCGGGCATGTTGGTGTTTGTTCTGGTTGCGGTGTTCGCTGGTGGTTTAATGATTGGCCGTACTCCGGAATATGTGGGCAAGAAAATAGACGCCTTCGACATGAAGATGGTCTCAATCGCTGTACTACTAATGCCAGCGCTGGTGCTGTTGGGAACGGCACTGGCAGCAATGTTACCGGCAGGGTCGGCGGGACTCGCCAACCCTGGCGCGCATGGGTTCTCCGAAATGCTATACGCCTTCACTTCGGCGGCAAATAACAACGGCAGCTCTTTCGCAGGCCTCTCGGCCAACACCACTTTCTACAACAACTGGCTAGGCGTGACCATGCTGTTCGGCCGCTTCGTGGTGATGGTGGCGCTACTGGCCCTGGCCGGTTCGCTCGCCGGAAAGAAACACGTCCCAGCCGGCAGCGGCACGCTGCCTACCCATGGGGCCTTGTTCATCAGCCTGCTGATAGGTGTGCTGCTGCTAGTGGGCGCACTGAATTTTTTCCCAGCCTGGGCCCTGGGCCCCGTCGTCGAACATCTGCGCCTGTGGGCTGGCCATTGAAGGACCCGATGCGATGACTCGCAAGACGCTCACACTGTTTGACCACAGCTTGGTTAGGCACGCGCTGCTGGAATCGCTGCGCAAACTCGATCCGCGGGTGCAGTGGCGCAACCCGGTGATGTTCGTTGTTTATGTGGGCAGCCTGTTTACCAGCGCGCTTTGGGTCCACGCGCTAGTAAGCCGGGGCGACGCGCCCGCGTGGTTCGGCGGTGCGGTTACGCTGTGGCTGTGGTTCACTGTACTGTTCGCCAACTTCGCCGAAGCGCTGGCCGAGAGCCGCGCACGCGCCCAGGCCGTTTCGCTGCGTAGTATGAAAAAGACCGTCTCGGCAAAGAAGCTCCAAGAGGCGCGCCATGGCGCCGCGTGGACCGCGGTGTCTGGTGACGATCTGCACCGCGATGACGTCGTGCTGGTGGAAGCAGGCGACTTCGTGCCCTGCGATGGGCAGGTAATCGAGGGTGTAGCCTCGGTGGACGAGAGCGCCATCACCGGCGAATCTGCTCCGGTTATTCGCGAATCCGGCGGTGATTTTTCCTCCGTTACGGGCGGCACCCGCGTACTCTCCGACTGGGTCGTGGTACGCTGCTCGTCCAACCCCGGCGAGTCATTCCTCGACCGCATGATCAGCCTCGTGGAGGGCGCGAAGCGGCGCAAGACTCCCAATGAAATTGCGCTGACCATCCTTCTGGTGGCCCTAACACTGGTGTTTCTGCTGGTGACGGTGACCCTGTTGCCGTTTTCCATCTATGCGGTGCGGTCCAGCCACGGCGGACTCCCCGTCACGCTTACTGTGCTGGTCGCACTGCTCGTATGTCTGATCCCTACGACGATCGGAGGGCTCCTGTCGGCGATTGGTGTTGCGGGCATGGGTCGGATGCTTCTTGCCAACGTGGTTGCCACTTCAGGTCGGGCCATTGAGGCTGCCGGGGACGTGGACGTGCTGCTACTGGACAAGACCGGAACGATCACGCTCGGTAACCGTCAGGCGAGCACATTTCTGCCCGCACTGGGTGTGGGCGAGCGGGAATTGGCTGACGCCGGTCAGCTGGCCTCCCTGGCGGACGAAACTCCCGAGGGCCGTAGCATCGTGGTGCTGGCCAAGAAATTTGCGCTGCGCGAGCGCCACGTACACGATCTAAAGGCCAGCTTCGTGCCTTTCTCCGCACATACCCGCATGAGTGGCGTGGACCTGCCTAAGCGCCAAGTCCGCAAGGGCGCGGCCGATGCCGTGCGCTCCTGGATAGAGGCCCAGGGTGGCAGCTATCCGGAAGCCGTGGCTCAGTCAGTGAAGGCCGTCGCGCGCCGCGGCAGCACTCCTCTCGTGGTGGCCGAGATCGCCGGCGAGCGCGCGAGAGTGCTGGGTGTGATCGAACTCAAGGACGTAGTCAAAGGTGGCCTCAAGGGGCGCTTTTCCCAGCTGCGCCGCATGGGTATCCGCACCGTGATGATCACCGGCGACAACCGGCTGACTGCTGCTGCCATCGCCGCTGAAGCGGGCGTGGACGACTTTCTCGCCGAGGCTACGCCGGAGGACAAACTTGCGTTGATCCGCAAGTTCCAGGGTGAAGGTCGGCTCGTGGCGATGACCGGTGATGGGACCAACGATGCGCCTGCCTTGGCGCAGGCCGATGTTGCCGTGGCCATGCACAGCGGCACCCAAGCGGCTAAGGAAGCGGGCAATATGGTAGATCTGGATTCCAACCCCACTAAGCTCATCGAGGTGGTGGAAATCGGAAAACAAATGCTGATGACGCGCGGCGCACTGACGACCTTCAGCATTGCTAATGACGTCGCCAAGTACTTTGCCATCATTCCCGCCGCCTTCGTCGCGACTTATCCGCAGCTCGGCGCGCTGAACATCATGCACCTGACCTCACCCGACTCCGCGATACTCTCGGCGGTAATCTTCAATGCCCTGATCATCGTCGCGCTCATTCCGCTGGCGCTGCGGGGCGTACGCTATCTACCGCTGGGTGGGGACGTGCTGTTGAAGCGCAATCTGTTGATTTACGGTCTTGGCGGCCTGATCGCACCGTTCATCGGTATCAAGCTTATCGACTTGCTGCTGACCACTATGGGCCTGCACTAAACTTAAGGGGAACCGCCATGAAAGCGCTCCTTCGCCCGGCGCTCAGCCTGTTTCTGCTACTGACCATGCTCACCGGAGTGATCTATCCACTCGCCGTCACCGGCTTGGCCCAGGCGCTGTTCCCATGGCGTGCCGATGGCTCGATGCTGGCGGTGGACGGCCGTCTCGTAGGGTCCGCGTTGATCGGTCAGAACTTTACGTCGCCCGGCTATTTCTGGGCCCGGCCGTCTGCCACCTCACCTTACCCTGACAACGCACTTGCTTCCGGCAGTTCCAATCTCGGCCCCACGAACCCAGCGCTAATTGATGCCGTGAAGAGTCGCATTGCGGCATTGAATGCGGCCGACCCGAACAACCCGATGCCCATTCCGGTTGATCTGGTCACTGATTCAGCCAGCGGTCTGGACCCGGACATTTCGCTCGCGGCAGCAGAATATCAGGCGCCGCGGATAGCACGCGCGCGCCATCTTACCCTCGCGCAGGTGCACACCTTGATCGCCCGGGAGGCGCGGCATCCCTGGCTGCAGCTGTTCGGCACGCCCCGGGTCAATGTGCTGAAGCTCAATCTCGCTTTGGATAGATTAAAGGTAAGCCGCGTTGACTGACACCGACCAACGCCCTTCGCCGGACGCCCTGCTGGCCCAGGTTCAGCGGGAAGATGCCAAGGTCAGGCGCGGAAAATTGAAGATTTTCTTTGGCGCCTGCGCCGGCGTTGGTAAGACCTACAGCATGCTGTCGGCCGCCCGCCAACTGCTCGCGCAGGGGCACGACGTGGTAGTCGGTGTGGTCGAAACCCACAGCCGTAGCGAAACCGCGGCCTTGCTCGAAGGGTTGGAGGTGCTGCGCTTGCGGGAGGTGGCCTATCGGGGCAACACGTTGCTGGACTTCGACCTGGATGCCGCGTTGCAGCGCCATCCAGAAGTACTCCTCGTGGACGAGTTGGCTCACAGTAACGCGCCAGGCTCGCGTCGTTTAAAGCGTTGGCAGGACGTCGCGGAGCTGCTCGACGCCGGGATTGACGTCTACTCCACGCTCAATGTCCAGCACCTGGAAAGTCTCAACGACGTGGTCGGCAGCGTTACCGGCATACGCGTGCGGGAAACGGTACCGGACCGTGTTTTTGATCATGCTGAAGAAATTCTGTTGGTGGACCTGCCCCCGGACGATCTGATCGCCCGGCTCAAGCGTGGGCAGGTTTACCTAGCCGCGCAAGCCTCCTACGCCATCGAGAATTTCTTCCGAAAGGGCAATCTGATAGCCCTGCGAGAACTGGCACTGAGGCGTACTGCCGAGCGCGTAGACGAGCAGATGCAGGGCGTGCGCCGTACGGTCCTCCAAAGCCCGGTCTGGCAGACGGGCGACAGTGTCTTGGCCTGCATCGGCCCGGAGGACCTGGATGGGCGCGTGGTGCGAGTGGCAGCGCGCTTGGCGGCCCGCCGCCAGGCTGAATGGCATTGCGTCTATGTCGAGACAGCGCGCCTGGAACGTCTGCCGGCTGCCCGTCGTGAGGCGGTGCTGGCCACCCTGAAGCTGGCCGAGCAATTGGGAGCGGAAACAACTGTGTTGGCGGCCCAGGATGCTCCGGCCACGGTCATAGATTATGCACGACAGCATAATTTGGGCCGCATCGTGCTGGGACGTGGGCCTAACAGCGGCCGCTGGAGCTGGCAATCGTTCATGCGCCGGCTTGAGCAGCTCGCGAGTGACATTGATATTCTAACCGTGGCCCGGAAGCCTGCTTTCAATCCACCCCAACGGCAGGATGTTGCCCCAGGGCACGCAACCCACAGCCCGCTGCTTCACTACGCCTACGCCGTGGTAATGTGCGCGGCAGTGACCTTGCTGGCCACGCCGCTCCTGCTATTTTTCGACCGCGCCAACATCGTAATGCTGTTCCTGCTTGGCGTGGTGGTCATCGCATACCGCTTCGGTCGCGGCCCCTCGGTGCTGGCGGCGATGCTGAGTGTGCTGTCTTTCGATTTCTTTTTCGTTCCACCCCGTTTCAACTTTTCCGTCAGCGACGTACAATATTTGCTTACTTTCGCCGTCATGCTCATTGTTGGCCTCGTCATCGGCCATCTCACGGCCGGTCTGCGCTATGAGGCCCGCATGGCCCGTTACCGCGAAAGCCGGGCGCGCAACCTCTACGAGTTCGCGCGAGCGCTGTCCTCCGCCCTGACGGTAGAGCAGGTGATGGACATCAGCCGTCGCAGTTTACAATCCAGCTCCCAGGCCAGTACGCACATCATTTTGCCTGACGATGATGGAAAATTGCACGCAGGCACCGAAAGTTCCGACGACCTCGATCGGGGCGTAGCGCAATGGTGTTTCGATCACGGCGAGCCGGCCGGCGCGGGCACCAGCAGCCTACCGGGCCACCCGCACCAGTACCTTCCCCTCGTAGCGCCCATGCGTGTGCGCGGCGTGTTGGTGGTGAATCAAAACGCGCCCTCGAGGGGGTTTCTGCCGGAACAGCAGCGCCGGCTGGAAGCCTTCGCCGCGCTCATCGGTATCGCGCTCGAACGCATTCATTTCGTCACTGTGGCACGGGACACTCTCATTAAGATGGAATCGGACCGTCTACGCAATTCCCTGCTGGCTGCCCTCTCGCACGATCTGCGCACGCCGCTTACCGCTCTGATGGGCCTCGCCGAAACGCTGTCGTTCAGCATAGCCAATGGCACCACCGGGCAACGCGCCCAGGTCGAAGCCATCGGCCGCCAGGCCCGTTCCACATTCCGTATCGTTGATAATCTGCTGCAAATGGCCAGCCTGGAATCTGGTGAGGTCAAGCTGCGGCGCGACTGGCAGTCCATTGAGGAAATCGTCAGTTCTGCGCTGCGTGAGGTGGACAGCATACTCTGCAACCATCCAGTCACGGTGCACCTGCCGGCCGACCTACCCCTGGTGCGCTGCGACGCGCTGCCCATAGAACGGGTGTTGGTCAATCTGTTGGAAAATGCCACCAAGTACACTCCGGACGGCACGCATGTGGGAATCACGGCGCGCATCAATGACAAAATGTTGGAGGTGGAGGTTTGGGATGTGGGTCCTGGAATTTCGCCGGGCCACGAAGAGGCCATCTTCGAGCGCTTTGCCCGTGGCGACCGGGAAACGGCTATACCTGGTGTGGGGCTGGGGCTCGCCATCAGCCGGGCCATCGTGGAAGCCCATGGTGGGCGGATTCGCGCCGACAACCGCCCAGAGGGTGGCGCCCGTTTCCGCTTCACTCTGCCCCTGGAGCCGCTGCCCGCTGCGGTTGAGGAAGGAGAGTAGTCATCGACCACAAAGCCGGCATCCTGGTCGTAGAAGACGAATGGGAAATCCGGCGATTCGTGAAGCACGCTCTTGAGGGAGAAGGTTATCGCGTGTTCGAGGCCGACACCATGGCACGCGGTCTTATCGAAGCAAGTACCCACAAGCCTGAACTTATCATCCTTGATCTGGGGCTGCCCGACGGTGACGGTTTAGACCTCATCCGCAGTGTACGCGCCTGGAGCGGACTGTTCATCGTCGTCCTGTCCGCCCGCGTGGATGAGACCGACAAGGTGGAGGCGCTTGATCTCGGGGCCAACGACTATCTGGGCAAACCATTTGGCGTCACTGAACTGCTGGCCCGGGTGCGCGCCGCCCTGCGCCGCCAGCCGCAACTGAGCGGACCGGAGGCAAGGGTGGAGTTCGGCAATGTCAGCGTTGATCTGGTTGCCCGCCGTATCCTCAAGAGCGACGTAGAAGTCCATCTTACCCAGCGCGAATACCACCTGCTGCTCACACTGCTCGGTCATCCCGGGAGGGTGCTGACCCACCGCCAACTGCTACACGATGTGTGGGGGCCGTCCTATGTGGAGCACAGCCATTACCTGCGCATCTACATGGGCCACCTACGCCACAAGCTGGAAGACGACCCGACACGGCCGCGATTCTTTCTCACCGAGACGGGTGTGGGCTATCGTTTTTTACCCGATGGAAGCTAAACCGAGCGGTTTCGATAAGTGCGCAATGGTGGGGCGTTGCGAAGTGAGAGACTTGGCTTGATAATGTGGTACAAATAACTGGTACAACTTCGAAGTTACCGTTAAACATAACATATTGAATTATAGCTGTATTATATAAATAACGTAGAACCACGCTCTCCGCCAATTGTTTACAAGGCCTTGAAGGGCATGTAACCATTTAGCCCTTCAGTACTTATATGTATCCGACTGGTACGCCGTGGAGGTACGCCGTGGATTTCGGATATTGGCCTGCAAAATCACCGAAGACGTGCGTACGCCATCGCCGAATTATGGGCAGGCAACCAGGGAAAAGTAGTTCAACCCCATCGTTCGGCAGGATGTGATTGCTTATAGCGACCACCTTATCGCGTGCGGGCGGGATCCAGATGGGTCGGCGTGGGCGGTAATCCCACCGCTTGCCGTGCTCTGATGCCGCGCGCGTTCTCGTGTAGTGTAATAAGTGACAGATACAGATTTTGTGCGGTGCTAAGCTTTTTGAGCGCGTTGCCAACAGGATGTCACCGATCGGCGCGCTGCAAGCGCACTTTTGGATGACAGCCAGGCGCAATTTTGATGCTATGTTCATGGCGGCTTGTTGGGCCGCGCCGGCAAGGGGCTACGCTGATGAATCGTGGGCGCGGACTGGTAGGAATCCCACGGGTGGGTACTGCGGCTATCTGGGGAAGACAGGATTAATCGATTAAAGAAGAATTCGTAATCGTTTGTGACGTTCGGTCTGTCCGACTGGAATTCATCGGATGCCCCCAACGAGGCCACGCCACCGGTACCCGGACGTACCGCCGCGCAGGGTAGATGCCCGTGCGTATCGCTATCGTAAGCAACCGGTTCGCCCCGCACATCGGCGGTATAGAGACGCAGGTCGCGTTGCTGGCGGGAGAGTTGACCCACCGTGGACATAACGTCACTGTCCTCACCCGCCGGTACGAGCGCAGCCTATCGGCACGCGAAATCCGCAACCGAATCCGCGTGGAGCGCTTCCGCCCCTACGGCCAGGGCGTGTTAAGCAAATGGCTGCTCAATCTCAGCACCTTCTGGCGCATCGTTTCACGCCGTCCGGGTTTCGACTGTGTCTTGGTCACCCAGTTTTCGGCGACTGCGCTAGGGCCGGCGCTCGCCAACGCTATACGCGGCACGCCGTTGATCCTGGTTACGGCCGAGGCGGGTGAGTTTAGCGGGGCGATATCCAGTCGCAGCCTCGGGCGGATCCCCGGCCCGCTGCGTTTCCTGCTGCGCCGCGTTCTCCACGGGGTGCGGCATTGGGCTTATCACCGTGCCCGCTTCGTCGTCGCTATCTCCACGGCGCTTGCGCGCGAGGCCGAGGCCGATGGTTTCCCGGCGCGTTGCGTAGTTCAAATCCCCAATGCCCTGGATACGGATCGTTTTCGTCCCGTGAGTCCAGACGAAAAGCTTGCGCTGCGCGCGGCGCTCGGGATCCCGTCCGATGCACAAGTCGTCGCCAACGTCGGCCGGTTGGTGCAGGGCAAGGGCCTTCCAACGCTCGTTGATGCGTGGTCGCGCCTAGCGCGGCGACACGCCTGTGCACTATTGATCATTATCGGCGCGGGTGCCGGACCGACTTCGCCTTTGGATATGGAAGCGCGCATACGGGAGACGGTGCGCGAGGCCGGCATTGAGGAACACGTCCGGCTGCTCGGCCCGCGTTTGGACGTGGAGCGCTATCTGCAGGCCAGCGATGTTTTCGTGTTTCCCTCAGAAGCCGAGGGATTCGGCATTGCGCTGGTCGAAGCCATGTCCTGCGCGCTGCCGGTCCTGTGTGGGCGCATCCCAGGCGCTGCTTCGGACTTGGTGACCGAAGGAGAGCATGGTTTAAAGTTCGAAACTGGTGACGCGGCTTCGCTCGCCTCGCAGATCGAAACACTCCTCGACAGTGGAGCAGACCGTCAGCGCCTGGGTGGCGCCGCCCGCAAGGTGGTGGAGAGCCGTCTGGGCGTCGGTACCGTCACTGACGGATACGAGCGGCTCATTCGCGCGGCAGTTGCCCGCCAAACAACCGCGTGGGTGGAAGGGGGGGTGGACGAGACTCCCCCGGCCTAGTGCCGCGTGGCGGATATGGCGTGCAACGTGTGCGGTCGGCGCTCCTGTGCGTGCCGCAGTGGTTCCCTTTCAAGTCGTCTGCGTAGTTGGCGGTGGCCAAGAGTCGGCCGGTACGGATCCCCATCCGGCGAGCTGCAGTGCCGCCGGCACCGACCGTGCACACAGGCGGCGCGTGGTCTGCTATCCTCCTTCGCAAGTCGTAGTCTCCGGTACGGATCTAGTCCGGATACGGGTCGGACCGGGCGCGATTTGGCGGCCGCCACGCTGTTGGCCGCTGGCCTCGTTACGTACATGCTTCACTGACCAGCGGAGGTCGTCTCAAGGTGCCTATCAGCGTTCTTAACGTGCCGCGCCTCTGTTCTGCAACCGACCGCCAGCCGGATGTACGTCGCGTCGTCGCTGAACTTCCGAGGCATCCGTGAAGCGGCTCGCTAATGCCACTTGGCTCACCGCGACTCGGATGTCTGCGGATGGTTTGAGCTTTGTCCTGTTTGTCGTGATCTCGCGCCACTTCGGCCCCGCCGGGACCGGGCAGTACGCACTCGGCTTTGCCAGCGCGGGCCTCATCTACATGTGCTGTTACCTGGGTCTCGCCGACTACGGGATTAGGGAATCTGCGCAGGCGCTGGCACAGGGCCGCCAGCCCACGCTATCCGGTCTGCTCGCAGCGCAGTTAACCGTAATTGCCGTAGTCGTGCTCGGACTGGTTATCTTCGTGCTGGCGGCACACCTTTCAGCCGCAACCACGGTTGTGATCGTCCTGCTCTCTTCCTATCAGGTGGGGCTTGCATTGGCGCGTACCCTGTTTGTGTCCGCCTTCGCACGCGAGGCCATGGCAGCGCCTGCGCTAGCCGAGCTGGCGTGCCGCGGCGCCGCGATTCTAGCGGCTCTGGCGATGATCGTGCGCCACCATGCGTCTCTCGCGACCGCGCTGCTTGCCTACCCAGCTGCCGGGATCGTGTTGGTGCTGGTTGCTTCCGTGTCCGCTGTGCGACATGGTGATTTTCGTCGTTGGTGCGGGTGTTTGCGGGAGGTCTGGCCCACCATCCAGGCCGCGTGGCCGTTCGGCGTTTCGGAAATCATTTTTCAGCTCTACACCCGGGTCGATCTGGTGATGTTGTCGATTCTCGTCGGCGCGACGGCGACTGGGCTCTACGCGTCCGTTATGAAGTTTGTAGAGGTAGGTGTCACCCCGCTGGTATTCGTCGGTATGGCGGCATTTCCGGGACTCAGCAGTCATTACGGCAGCAGTGACGGCGATTTTCGTAGCGCCGCGCACGAGCTGTTCCGCGTCACGCTGATGCTGGGCGGGTTGTTGGCGTGGGCGCTGTATTACGTGGTCCCAGGTTTGTTTGTGCCGCTGCTGGGGCATCGTTTCGCCAGTGTCGGACCCCTGGTGCAGGTCACCGCGCTCCTGGCCCTGCTCTATGCCGTGGAGATCGCTGCGGTGCGCGTGCTGTTGGCCGCACGCCGGCAGCTCGGCAGATTAAAGCTGCAAATTATTGGCACGGCATTCAAGCTGGCCGCGAATCTTGCGCTGATTCCGCTCTTCGGTCTGATGGGAGCGCTCGCCGCATCAATCGCTTCGCTCGCACTGATCGGCGTACTTTACGGCGTGGCGCTCTGGACGGATGTGCGTTCAACGCCACTTCGGCACAGCGTGCGCGCCTTCTTGGCGGCGCTTGCGGCCTTGATCGTTGTCGGCGCGGCGGCGCGTCTGCTCGCGATATCAGACTGGGGTGGCGGCGCGGCGGCACTCGGTGCCTACCTGCTCGTTGCGGGTGCGGGTGGGTTGATGTCGCTTCCGCCGCGTCGCGGCACCGTGCGGCCTTAGCTTCCGTGAACGACGCACGCGCCTTGCAGACCGCGCTGCGCGAGGATCGCCGGCGGCACGCTCAGGGACTGACGTTGAGCCGTAGCCCGCTGGGGGCTGGAGGAGGCCCCGCAGGAGCCGCCAGCGGTACGAGCTGGAAAGTGCCGCTGATGGTGTTCCATGCATCGTACGGCGCGAGGCCGGAGAACACCATCTCGAAGCCCGTGCCGTTCGCGCTCATCCATTTTTGTGTCAGGCCGAAGCCGAACTTGGGGACTGAATCGATCCAACTGCTGTAGTAGGCCACCGTAGTCCATGGGCCCCAAGGATTGGGTGCATCGAACATGCCCCAGCCGCTGCCTGAACCGTGTGCCATGGTTAGCAGATAGCGCTTGATGCCGGGATCATAGGTGACGCGTACGCCGAAGGTCACTCCATTTGGATCGGTGAATGCTGGCTTGTATTGGGTTATATCGGATGACCAGATTGGGTTTCCGCTGGAATCCAGTCCTGCGAAAAACTGGTACGCACTGCGGTTCATGATCTGATTCGCCGGCACGCGCGCCAGCACTATGGAAGTCTCCACCGCGCTGGCGGAGTCGTCGTTGTAGGCATAGACGTAGCTGTCAGGCGAGCCTGCGTAGTCCTGGCCGTAGGTCAGAAACGCCAAGCCGTTAAACGGGCGTGTCCAGTCCCAGCCCGTGCAGGCCCAGGTCTTCGCATAGTCGGTCGACTGACAAACTTTTCCATAAGTCCATGTGTCCTGTTGCGTAACCGACATGTAGAGGACATGGTTGATGGCTATCAGGCCGCCGGATTTGCCGTCGAAGGTGGCGGGCACTGCCGCCTGATATCCGCCAAACACGTTTGTTCCCTGCCAGCTGGTGGCGCCGCCGCTGATGCGTGCGACACCGAGCGAGACGCGCCCCAGGGTGTTGCTTCCGCCGAAGCCTCCGCCGTCGCCCCAGGAAGCATAGAGATTGCCATCGTCCGCCCAGGTCATCGGCCACAGGTCGCTCCCCTGCGCGGCGTGCTGGAGGCTGGAGTAGTCCCAGGTGATCCCGCTTATGACCGGGCTCGGCGGGTAGGGGGCGGTCGCTGCAAAGCCTGTCGTGAGCCAGGTGAGCAGTATCGTCAGGCTTAGCGGGCGCGCGGTTGTTCTGATCAGCCGATTCGCCATATCACGTTCCTCTGGATTGTGGTGATCCTGCCGCGCGCAAGCCGCGTGGGACGGGAGATTGTACCAACACGCCCCAGATGTACACACCCGCTGCGGCGGCGGGGTGGTGACGGCAGGCGATTAGCATAATAATGCGGCACGGGACGTGACGAAGTTGAGCGCTGATTCACAGAATCACGAGACTATACCGGCTGCCGGGCTCATGACCGGGCATTCGGGCGGCAACGGACATCGTGTAGCGGCGGTATGCCGCGCAAACGCCACGTACGGAGAAAGCCGTACTTAGTTGAAAACGTGCTATTCACAGTCATGTGCGTCGTTTCCGAAGCCGATGGTCTACCATAGTAGGGCATATCCGTGCCCGCGTGGCTTCCGCGTGCCATCTGCGGGGCCAGGTACGCCCTAGCCGGATCGGTGCGCAAGGTGGACCCTAGCCAGCATACCGGATGCCCTCGTTGCTTGCGCGCCGGACGTCGCCAGGATGCACTTGCGGCCGGGAACAGGGCGCGGATTTATGTTTTCCAGGTGATCTGGCAGTCGCGTGGGGACCGATGGGGCATGCTCACCCGGTTGGGGAATGTTTGCGGAAGCAAGATTCAGGGCGGACCTAAACGCACTTGGTCTATGACGATTTCGGGAGTGGTTGCGTGTTGCGAACGGAGAGTCACGGGTTGAGACCGGCATGACACCATGGGTTTTGCTCG
Organism: Chromatiales bacterium 21-64-14; assembly: GCA_002255365.1. Lineage (NCBI taxonomy): Bacteria > Pseudomonadati > Pseudomonadota > Gammaproteobacteria > Chromatiales > Chromatiales bacterium 21-64-14. The sequence goes on along the minus strand of NCBI01000013.1, from coordinate 47,290 downwards.
ATAGCACGCAGGTGCCTGGCAACGGTGGGGTACTGCGCCTGTACCAGCGGGGTGACGAATTCTCCATCACCATCGTTGGCCAGGGGGAACTGATGAACAGCCGGGTGCACGGCTCCGAAGACGCGCTGGCGGAGCATACCTGTACCCGGCTTGCGGGTGGATTGGAACCGCGGCTGCTTATCGGTGGCTTGGGCATGGGTTTCACTTTGGCTGCGGCGCTGCGGCACGTAGGGGAGCGGGCCGAGGTGTGGGTGGCGGAGTTGGTGCCGGCGGTGGTGGCTTGGAATCGGGGCCCGATCGGGGCGGTTGCGGGTCATCCACTTCAGGATCCTCGAGTGCGCGTGCGCGAGGCGGATGTGGCGCGTATTCTGACGGTCGAGCAGCAGGCCTACGATGCCATTCTGCTGGACGTGGATAACGGGCCGGAGGGGCTCACCCGGAAAGAGAACGACTGGCTCTATGGCGTAGACGGGTTGAACGCGGCCTACGCGGCGTTGCGTCCTCGGGGCGTGCTGGCGGTTTGGTCGGCGGGTCCGGATGCGGATTTTCTGCAACGGCTGCGCAAGGTCGGGTTCGCGGTGGATGAGGTGCGTGTGCGTGCCCATGGGTCGAAGGGGGCACGGCACACCCTGTGGTTCGCCCGGCGTGACGTCTAGTACGGGAACCCAGAGGGATCGGATCGGATCCCGTCTTCCACCCCGCTCTTGGGTTTCCGGGGCGCCTCGGGTCGCAGGCACGCGGCGGATATGCGAGAATATGTGGCTCGCACGATCCGTGTCCTCTGCGGTACCCCTATCCCGTACCCGGTTTTTGCGTAGACCGCCCGGCACGCCGGCCCCAGGGCCAAGCCTGGTGCTTTTTTAACCTATTGATTATGGAAGAAGTACCTTGATCACTACCGCTAATATCACGATGCAATTCGGGCCCAAGCCGTTGTTCGAGAACATCTCGGTCAAATTCGGTGACGGCAATCGGTATGGCTTGATCGGCGCCAACGGCTGCGGCAAGTCCACCCTGATGAAGATTCTGGGCGGCGATCTGGAGCCGACCTCGGGCAATGTCAGCGTCGATGCCAATGAACGCGTGGGCAAGCTGCAGCAGGATCAGTTCGCCTTCGAATCATATACGGTGCTGGATACCGTGATCATGGGGCATGCCGAACTCTGGCGGGTGAAGGAGGAGCGCGAACGCATCTATGCGCTTCCGGAGATGAGCGAAGCAGAGGGCATGCGGGTCGCCGATTTGGAGGTGCGTTTCGCCGAGTTGGACGGCTATACCGCCGAGGCGCGTGCCGGCGAACTGCTACTGGGGTTGGACATTCCGCTGGAACAGCATGCCGGTCCTATGAGTGCGGTCGCGCCGGGCTGGAAGCTGCGCGTGTTGCTGGCGCAGGCGTTGTTCGCGGATCCGGACATCATGTTGCTCGACGAGCCCACCAATAATCTGGATATCACCACCATCCGCTGGCTGGAAGGCGTTCTGAACGCGCGCAACAGCACTATGGTGATCATCTCCCATGACCGGCATTTTTTGAACAGCGTGTGCACCCACATGGCCGATCTGGACTATGGCGAATTGCGGGTTTATCCCGGAAATTACGACGACTACATGATCGCCTCGACCCAGGCGCGCGAGCGTTTGTATGCCGACAACGCCAAGAAGAAGGCACAGATTTCCGATCTGCAATCCTTCGTCAGCCGCTTCTCCGCGAACGCATCCAAGGCCAAGCAGGCGACCTCGCGCGCCAAGCAGATCGAAAAGATCAAGCTTGACGAGATCAAACCGTCCAGCCGGGTGAGTCCGTACATCCGCTTCGAGCAGACCAAGAAACTCTACCGCCGAGCGCTGGAGGTGACTGGCCTGAGCAAGGGGTATGGCGGGACGCCGTTGTTCAGCAAGCTCGATCTGACCGTAGAGGTGGGTGAGCGCATCGCGGTTATCGGGCCAAACGGCATCGGCAAGAGCACGTTGCTGCGGACACTGGTCGGGGAGTTGGCGCCCGACAAGGGTACGATAAAGTGGTCCGAGAATTCGGACATCGGCTATTTTGCCCAGGACCACGCCGCCGATTTCGTCGAGCCCATGCGCTTGTTCGACTGGATGAACCAGTGGGGGAAGCCCGGCGACGACGAACAGGTGATCCGCGCCACGCTCGGCCGCTTGCTGTTTTCCTCGGACGAGACCAATAAGTCGGTCAAGGTGCTGTCCGGTGGCGAGCAGGGCCGCATGTTGTTCGGCAAGCTCATACTGCAGCGACCGAACATTCTGTTCATGGACGAGCCTACCAACCACTTGGATATGGAGTCCATCGAGTCACTCAATACCGCCCTGGAGCATTATCCGGGGACGCTGATCTTCGTGAGCCACGACCGCGAGTTCGTGTCCTCGCTTGCGACCCGCATCATTGAGCTGACGCCGAACGGCGTGGCCAATTTCAGCGGCAGCTACGACGAGTATCTGCACAGCCAGGGCGTCGAGGTGGTGGGCAAGACCGGCACCTGAACGGGAAGTGCTGGGCGGGGTGCCGTCAGATGGAATACGGTCGTCTATGCGGCCTGCGCAGCTGAGCGGAACATTCCATTGCGAATTCCATAAATCATGGATGAGCGGCGAATTAGTGGCCTTGCCGGCAAAATGAAACGCCACTTGGCGAATTCGGCAATACGAGCACTGTGTGCGTTCGCACTCGTCGTTGTTTTAGGGGTGAGCGCTGACGCGGCTACGACGACCGTGTTGCCCTTGACAGTAGGGCATCCGGATGTTCCGCTGGGCGGTAGAACGGATCGCTTTGACTACGAGAGCGTGGATCCGCAGCGTCGTTTACGGGTTATAGCGCACCTTGGATCTGGCCTGGTTACCGTATTCAATATTTGTTGGGTAGTGGCTACGTTGAGTTTGACGCGCATTCTGTCGTGGTTGATCCGGAAAGTCATAGGGCATACTTCCCTCTGGAGAATGTTGATGGCGTGGATGTCTTGCGCGTTATGGCCCCTTCGGGGAGGTAATAGCTGAGGGTTAGGCCAATGTTTCGCTGGATCAACATCCCGTGTCTGTTGCTGCTCTTCGTGCTTGAGCCCGTAGCGCACGCGCAGCCGATCCCTGATCCGTGTGGCGGCCGCGCGGCGCTGCTCGCACTACTGGATCGCCCTACGGTCGGCGACAGTGCCTGCGCGGTACCGGAGGGACGCGTGGTCGTGGAGGCGGGCGGCCAGTACCTTGGCCTACGGGGCGGCGGGACCGGGTACAATCTCCCGGAGTTGGAACTGCGCTTAGGCCTACCGGGGCGTAACGAATTAGTCCTGTTGCCGCCGAACGGGAATCGGCAGTCAGCGCCCGGGGTTCCGGCGGCGAGTGGGTTCGGGCCCACAGTGGTCGGAATCAAGCATGAATTCTCTTATACGGCGCACTGGCTCGGCGCGGTCGAAGGCCTGCTAACCGCGCCTTCCGGAAGCCGCAATTTCGGCAGCGGCGGTACCGGGGCCGCCATCAATGGGATTGTGGCCTACAGCCCTACGCCGAGCACCAGTGTGTCGCTTATGCTCGGCGCCACGTCTCAAACGCTCGGTACTGCGTCGGGAGGGGGGCGTTACACCAGCATCAATCCGGATTTTGTGGCGACCTGGGCGCCCACCGGGCGGCTGCAGCTCTACGCGGAGACCTACGGCCAGACGCAGACCGGCCCCGGCGCAGGGTCGGGTTGGGATGCCGACGGTGGGGTACAATACCTGCTGACCGACACGTTCGAGGTCGATCTCGAAGGCGGGGCCCGCCTGAGTGGAAACCTGGGTGGTTTCGATCGCTACGTCGGGGCCGGCTTCGGACTTGAGTTCCCCTGAACCGGCGGTGCTGTAGGCCGTCAGGTGCGCACCGCCCAGCCCAACGGCATCCCTCCCTCGCCAGTGGCACGGGGTTCTGCCGTACACCGCGCACGCGCCGGCAAAGTGTTCGAGCTTATGTGGTCCGCCGGCCCTGGGACTGATTCCGGACAGGGTGTTGTCCCGGGACACAATTTCCCGCAGCCCACGGGCTGCCCGGCCGGGGTGTCCGACGGTCCGCTGCCAACTGCGGTTGACGGATTCGTGGGTACGCCGGATGATTCGCAGAGCAGGCGCTGGATGAGGCGCCAGGGCCTGCTCCCCGGGCTGGGGTGCGTTGAGTGACTGGGTGCGGTGGTGCTTGCGCCCGGTGGGGTGGACCTGGAAACGGCAAGGGATTCGCGGTGCCCATCATCGGCGGTGATCTGAAAATCCGTTCCTTCCTGATGCCCAACAGCGGCTTGCGCGGGCAGATGAAGCATGAGAGCTTCGCGTACAATCCGGCCGACCGGCGGCTCTACTGTGGGTCGGGCGATTATTTCTATCCTCCGATCCAATCGTCCTATCAGCGTGCGGCCTGGTCCACGGCCATCGACGGGGCATTCGATTGGCGCGAGGAGGTGGGGACTTGTCCGCCGACTCCCGATGCCCCCTGGAATCGCGGTCGCTGCCAGGCGGCCTTCGTCATCGACCAGGAGCGGAACGTGGCCTGGCTCGCCGGGGGCAACTACGTGGGGATGAACAACTTCAACGGGTGCGGCGTGCCCGCGGACAAGCTGAACAGCGCGTTCGTCATGGGCTTGGATCTAGAACACCCACGCTGGTTTATCCCGAAGCAGTCTCCCGCGGTGCCCGAAAAGCTGGTGGGCTCGGGGATCGAGAAGATGTTCAAGTATGGGTGCTGGGATGAGGCGCGCAAGCGGATCGTGAGCATCTCTGGCCATAATACGATGGTGGAGTGGCATCGCGACACGGGCCAGTGGGACGTGGTGGAGACCCCGCGGGTTGGCTTCCTGTGGCAGCGGGGCGATTTTTGCCGCGCGGGCCGCCTGCTGTACATGATCGACGAGGTAGGGGGGCACCTCAGCGGTGGCAGGCCCGGCCTGATGGCCTTCGATCTGGGGCGCAACCGGACCGAGTTCGTGGATACGCTGCCGGTGCCGCCGCGCCCCCATGGCAGTTATGAAGTGACCAACATCGTCTACTGGGAGGCCCGCGATACGCTGGTCTACTATCGCTCCTTCGAGAAGAACGTGGTCTACTTCCGGCCGTTCTCCAGCGGGAAGTGGGAGCGCCACACGCTGATACCGCCGGAGCCCGAATCCCCGATTCTGACCCGAAACCTGCTGGTGGCAGGGGACGCCTTGATTTTCTACGGGCGTAATGACATCCCGTGGGGGGATCCGCGGTTTTTTGATTATCACTACTGGGTCATCCATTAGTGGAGCCGCGAGGCCAGCCGCCCGCGCATCGTGAGCCCTGCCGGTACGGAATCTACAACGGTGTCCGGGCCGCCCGGGGTTTGTTGAAATGGATTGCCGGTGTCGGGGACGCTTCCGCGCGCACCTCACGCCGCCAGGAACCTGTCCGAATCGCCCGTACGTAGCGACGCGCGGGGAAAATCGAGGACCGATTTGACACCGCCGCAGTAGCGTCATAATGACTCCACAGGCTCCCAGACCGATCCCCGCGCAGACGAGGAGCGACAAGACGATGACCGGATTCCCACGTCGCGGACGCCGCAGGCTCTGGTACCTGCTGCTTTGCCTGCCTTATGTCGGTGTGCTCTGGGTGCCGTTTTACAATTTCATAAACCCGCAACTCGCTGGAATTCCGTTTTTCTATTGGTACCAATTCCTGTGGATCGGGATCAGTGCGTTGCTGACCTGGGTGGTCTACCGGCGCACGGAGTAGCGGCTTGGTCCACGGCGCCGCCGGGACGGTTGCGGGTCTGCGGCGTCCAGAAAAAATAACAACACAGCTGGGGGATGCACGTGAATTGGATCGCATTTAGCGTCTTCGCCGCCCTGTTTATATTCGTGACCCTGCTGGGGTTTGTGGCCGCCCGCTGGCGGCGCGGCGATCTCGACCAGCTCGACGAGTGGGGCTTGGCCGGACGGCGCTTCGGTACCGTCGTCACTTGGTTCCTGCTGGGTGGGGACCTCTATACAGCTTATACCTTCATCGCGGTTCCGGCCCTGGTGTTCGGCGCGGGGGCCATCGGGTTCTTCGCGTTGCCCTATACCATTGTCGTGTACCCGCTGGTGCTGGTGGTGTTTCCGCGGCTCTGGTCAGTGGCTCATCGGCACGGATACGTGACGGCCGCGGACTTCGTGCAGGGGCGCTACGATAGCCACGTGCTGGCGCTCCTGGTAGCCATCACCGGCATATTGGCCACCATGCCCTACATCGCACTGCAGCTCGTCGGTATCGAGGTCGTGATTGCCGCCATGGGCCTGGGTGGAAAGGGGCTCATCGGGGATCTGCCCCTGATTGTCGCCTTTGGTATTCTGGCGGCCTACACCTATACCAGTGGCCTGCGCGCCCCCGCCATCATTGCCGTGGTCAAGGATGCGCTGATCTTCATCACCGTGATCGCGGCGGTGATCATCATCCCCAGCCAACTCGGCGGTTATGCACATATCTTCGCGTCTGTGTCCGCTGAGAAGCTGATCCTGCCAGTGCCACCGCACGGTAGCTGGGGATCCTATAGCGCCTACGCGAGCCTGGCCTTGGGCTCTGCCCTGACGCTCTTTCTCTATCCACATTCAGTCACCGGGGTGCTGAGTGCCAGCAGCCGGCGTGCGATCCGGCGCAACGCGGCACTGCTGCCCGCGTACACTGTTCTATTGGGGTTGATCGCCCTGCTGGGTTACATGGCAGTGGTCTCGGGGGTGGACCGGATGCCGGAGTTTGTGCCGTACTTCAAGCAATACGGCGCTAACTTCGCGGTGCCCGCGCTGTTTTTGCACGCGTTCCCGGCTTGGTTCGTGGGCCTAGCCTTCGCGGCTATCGCCATCGGGGCCCTGGTACCCGCCGCCATCATGTCCATCGCCGCCGCCAATCTCTTCACTCGCAACGTCTACCGGCCGTATCTACGGCCGAACTGCACCGCGTTGCAGGAATGCACGATGGCCAAGCGGGTCTCGTTGGTCGTCAAGGTCGGGGCATTGGCATTTGTGTTGTTCTTGCCCCTGAAGTACGCCATTCAGCTCCAGCTCCTGGGCGGGATCTGGATCATCCAGACCTTGCCGGCGATCATGATCGGGCTCTATACCCGCTGGCTGCACCGCTGGGCCCTGGTGCTGGGTTGGGCGGCCGGCATGGTGTCGGGTACCCTGATGGTCGCCGCGCTGCACTTCAAGGGCACGGTCTATCCTTTGCATTTCGCCGGGATCACGGCGCCCGGTTATGCGGCGGTCTATGCGCTGATCGTCAACCTCGTGGTCGCGGTACTCGCTACGCCGCTGTTGGGCGTTCTCGGCATATCCCGCGGCACGGACCGGACTGTCAGGCCAGCGGCGGCGTGATCCGCTGCACATCGGCCAGTCGGCAGTGCGGTTCCCGGGCAAGGTGCCACCGGTGCCCGAGTTTCAGGGCCGCAGGCGGGCGTGGGCTAGGACGTGTTCCGCGCCATGACGAGTAGAGTACTCGCACGCATCCGCTCGGATGCTGGGCGCGGATCCGCCGGGCGGGCTCATCCGCGACGCTGTGTCTGCCGCGCGCCTTGCCGGACTTGGGCGGCTATGCTATCGTATGATCCAAGCCTATGTTATTAAAAGTACTTTCAGATTGCCCTCGGATTTTTACCATCCCGCTCTCCGGGGATGAGCGTAGGAAGGTTCTGCGGCGATCTGTGTTGAACCCCTGCCCCGACGGCGCGTTCAAGGACCCGGTTGGCGCAACGCTATAATCTTCGAAGACCGTGCCGCGGCCCGGCGGGTGCCGACGCACGCGTGAACGTGTCACGCCCCGAATCCGCCCTGCACTCAGAGCCTATACGCGTCCATGACTCGCCAACCATTGTCTGATTCCCTGGCCCCGGATCTGCTGGCGCGGATTCCCCCGGGTACGGTCCTGTGCGTGGTGGGCGCACGGCCGAATTTCATGAAGATCGCACCCATCATGAGTGCCCTTTCCGAGGAACTCCCGGCGGTACCCGCCTGCCTAGTGCATACCGGACAGCATTACGACGCTGGCATGAAGGAGGCGTTTTTTGTTCAGCTCGGCATCCCCGAGCCGGACGTGGACCTCGGCGTCGGTTCCGGTAGTCACGCGGTGCAGACCGCTGAGGTGATGCGCCGTTTTGAACCGGTGGTGGACGCACTACGGCCGGCGGCGGTACTCGTGGTGGGCGATGTGAACTCCACCATCGCGTGTGGACTGGTGGCGGCCAAGAAGCAGATCCCCGTGGTGCATGTGGAGGCCGGGTTGCGCAGCTTCGACCGCGCGATGCCGGAGGAGGTCAACCGGGTGTTGACCGACCAGATTTCGGATCTGCTGTTTATCACCGAGGCGTCCGCCCGGGAGAATTTGATCCGGGAAGGTATCGATCCGCAGCGCGTGCATTTCGTCGGCAATGTGATGATCGACACCCTGCGTCGGCACCTGGAACGCGCGGTTCCGGCGGCCGAGACCCTGAAGGGATGGCCGCCGGCCGCGGTTCCGCGCGGCGGCCGTGTGGACTTTGCGGTGGTAACTCTGCACCGTCCGTCCAACGTGGACGACCCGCGGGTGCTGGAGGCCTTGTTGCGTGCGCTGGCGGAACTCAGCGGCGCGATCCCTCTGGTCTTTCCCGTCCACCCGCGTACCGAGCGGGTGATCCGCGAGCACGGATTGGCCCCGGTACTGGAGCAGGCAGCCAATGTGCTGATGCTGCCGCCCCTGGGTTACCTGGAGATGTTGGGCCTCATGGCGGGTGCGCGGATGGTGCTGACTGATTCCGGTGGCATGCAGGAGGAGACCACGGCACTGGGAGTGCCCTGCGTCACACTCCGGGAAAACACCGAGCGGCCGATCACCGTGGATCAGGGGACGAACACGGTGGTGGGCACGGATCCGCACAAGATCCTTGCGGTGGCCCGCGATATCCTGAATACGGGTGGCAAGGGGGGGCGTGTGCCGGAACTCTGGGACGGACACGCGGCACGCCGGATACGCCATATCCTGGCCGACTGGCTGGAGTCGAGGCGCCACCGGTAATCGGTGTCGGGGCCGCGATGCGGCGTAGCCACCACTCCCGGACCGCCGGGCGCGGCGCGGCGGTGACATAAGAATCATGGTAATGGATTCCAATGGGGTGCAGATACGGGAATTCACCGCGGCGGATGCGGGCTGCTGGGACGCGTACGTCAGCGCCCACCCCGACGGGACCTTCTTTCATCTTTCCGGTTGGAAGACGGTGCTCGAGCGGGCGTTTGGCCATGGGACGCATTTTTTCCTGGCGGAGCAGGACGGCGCGGTACGTGGTGTACTACCCCTGGGGCGGATTCGCAGCTGGCTGTTCGGTGACGCGCTGATCTCCACGCCGTTCTGCGTGTACGGCGGGCCGCTGGCGGACGACGATGCGGTGCGGCGCCGGTTGGAGGATGCCGCCTGCACGCTGGCTGAGCGCCTCCGGGTGGATTACCTGGAGCTGCGCAACCTCCAGCGCCGGCGTACGGACTGGCCTTGCAAGGAACTCTACGTGACCTTCCGTAAGGCGATCGATCCGGACCCGGAAGTCAACATGGCGGCGGTACCCAGGAAGCAGCGCGCCATGATCCGCAAGGGGATCAAGGCCGGCGTGGAAGGCCGCATCGATCCGGGTATCGGCACCTTCTTCTCGGTCTACTCCGAGAGTGTGCGCAATCTGGGGACCCCGGTGTTTCCCAAGCGCTACTTCCAGGTGCTGCGCGAGGTCTTCGGTGCGGCCTGCGAAGTGCTCACCGTCGTGCGTGGTGAGCAAGCAGTGGGCAGCGTGATGAGTTTTTATTTCCGCGATGAGGTGATTCCATACTACGGCGGCGGATCCAGCGGTGCGCGCGACGTGGCCGGAAACGATTTCATGTACTGGGATCTGATGTGCCGCGCCACTGAGCGCGGCGTGCGGATGTTTGATTTCGGCCGCAGTAAACTCGACGTCGGCTCCTTCCGGTTTAAAAAACACTGGGGCTTCGAGCCCCAACCCCTGTATTATGAATACCACCTGGTCAAGGCCGATCGGGTGCCTGACGTCAATCCGCTCAATCCCCGTTATCGCCTTTTTATCGAGGGCTGGAAGCGGCTGCCTCTGGGCGTAAGCCGTCTCCTCGGACCGCTGCTCGCACGCAGTCTCGGATGACATGGACGAACTCCTCTTTCTGGTGCACCGGATCCCGTATCCGCCGAACAAGGGAGACAAGGTCCGATCCTTTCACATTTTGAAGGCCCTGGCGGACCGCTACCGGGTGCGCCTTGGTGCCTTCGTCGACGATCCGGACGACTGGCGTCACGCCGAGAAGGTTCGGGAATACTGCGCCGAGGTCCGGCTGATCGGCCTGCATCCGAAGCGCGCGCGCCTGCGCAGCGTGCGCGGATTTCTTACCGGCCGGCCGCTGACACTGCCGTATTTCTTCGATCGCAGGATGCGGTCGTGGGTGGATCAGGTGCTGCGCGAGCACGATATTCGGCGGATCCTGGTATATTCCTCGGCGATGGCGCAATACGTTCTGTCCACGCCGGTTTGCGCCGCAGCGCGACGGGTGCTGGATTTCGTGGACGTGGATTCGGATAAATGGCGTCAATACAGTGCCCGGCTGACCGGGCCTATGCGTCTGGTGTACCGCCGAGAGGCACGCCGTCTGCTGATCTATGAGCAAACCATCGCGGGTGTGTTCGATGCCAGCGTGCTGGTGAGCGCGGCGGAGGCGGCGCTGTTTCGCAAGCTCGCGCCGCGGGCGGCGGCACGGGTAGTTCACATCAACAACGGGGTGGATACCCGGTTCTTCTCCCCTGATGGGGGATACTCCGACCCCTATGGCGCGGGTGGGCGGGTGGTGGTGTTCACCGGGGCGATGGATTACTGGGCAAACGTGGACGCGGTGTGCTGGTTTGTTGCAGAGGTATTCCCGCGGATCCGTGTCAGGGTCCCCGATGCCCGCTTCTATATAGTCGGGGCTCGGCCTGATGACGCGGTGCGGCGCCTGGTGGACCGGGCGGGGGTCTTTGTGACGGGGAGCGTCGAGGACATACGGCCCTACTTGGCCCACGCCGCGGTCGCGGTCGCGCCGCTGCGCATCGCGCGGGGCGTGCAAAACAAGGTGCTGGAGGCGATGGCCATGGCGAAGCCGGTGGTGGCCTCACCCCAGGCGCTGGACGGACTGGAGCTGGGCGATCCGGCGCCCCTGGTGGCGACGGATCCCGGCACCTGGGTGACGCAGGTGGAGCCGTTCCTGCTCGGGTGTGCGAACGCCGGTCTCGGCGCGGGCCTGCGCGCATGGGTGCGCGCGCGATATGACTGGGACGCCAATGTGCGGCGATTCCAGGATCTCCTGGAGGGTGTGGCGCCAGCGGGTGATGGTGGGAAGGCTACACCATGACCGGAGGCGCTGCGCGACCGGGCGAAGGCCGGCCGGGTGGGTCTTCGGCTTCTGCGGTACGCCGCACACGGGACGGAGGCGCAACGCCGTTGATCGCCCATGTCATCCATCACTTGGACGTGGGGGGCATGGAGAATGGCTTGGTGAATCTGGTCAACACCCTGCCGCGGGAGCGCTACCGCCACGTGATCATCTGCATGACCGAGTACACGGATTTCGCCGCACGCATCCGCCACGCGGACATCGATGTGCATGCCCTGCATAAACGGGAGGGCAAGGATTTTTCGGTCTACCTGCGCCTGTGGCGATTGCTGAAGGCGCTGCGGCCGGACATCGTCCATACCCGGAATCTCGCCACCGTTGAGGGGATGCTACCCGCGGCCCTGGCCGGCGTCCCGGGGCGCGTGCACGGGGAGCATGGGCGCGATGTCCACGATCTGGACGGAACCCGACGCCGCTACCAGTGGTTGCGGCGCGCCTACCGGCCGCTGATCCAGCATTACATCGCACTCTCGGCGGACCTGGAGGCGTACTTGCGCGCGCGGGTGGGGGTCCCGGCGCGCAAGATCACGCGCATCTATAACGGTGTGGACACCGTGCGATTCCATCCGCCCGCGGGAACCCGGGACCCGCTGCCACCGGACGGTTTCGCGCCCCCCGGCACCATGGTGATCGGAAGCGTCGGGCGCATGCGGGCGGTGAAGGATCCACTCAATCTGGTGCGCGCGTTCCTGCTGCTGCTGGAACGCCGCGCGGACGCCCGGGAGCGGTTGCGGCTGGTCCTGGTGGGGGACGGCCCGTTGCGCGAACCAGCCGTAGCACTGTTGCGTGCGGCCGATGCCCACGGGCTGGCGTGGGTTCCGGGGGCGTGTGACAACGTGCCCGAACTGCTTAGGGCCATGGATGTCTTCGTGCTGCCGTCCCTGGTGGAGGGCATCTCAAACACGATCCTCGAGGCCATGGCCTGTGGTCGTCCGGTGGTGGCGACCCGGGTTGGGGGAAATCCCGAGCTGGTGGGCGAGGGTGAGACCGGATACCTGGTGCCACGGTCGGATCCGCATGCATTGGCGGGCGCCATCGAACGCTACCTGGACGAACCGGCTCTGATGCTTCGCCACGGGGCGGCGGGCCGCGCCCGGGTGGAGGCGGCGTTCAGCCTGGAGACCATGGTGGCTTGCTACTTGGCGGTCTATGACCAGTTGTGGAACCAGCAGAATGCCTCCGGCACGTAATGGGCGTGAAACGACGTAATAGGCGCCCCGCGCGACCGGTGCGCGGGATACCAGAACGGACGAAGTAGGGGCAGACCATGTGTGGAATCGCCGGGATGTTTTCCCTGCGCTCGGAAGCGCCGGTAGACGAGGCGCTGCTGATCCGGATGCGCGACGTGTTGATACGGCGCGGGCCGGACGAGGGGGGATTGCATCGGGAACCCGGATTGGGGCTGGCGCACCGCCGCCTGTCGATCATTGATCTGGCGAGCGGCCAACAGCCGCTGTTCAACGAAGACGGTTCGGTGGTGGTGGTCTTCAACGGGGAGATCTACAACTTCCAGGAACTGGCCCGTGAACTGGCGGCAGCCGGTCATCGCTTCCGGACCCACTGCGACACGGAGGTTATCGTTCACGCCTGGGAGGAGTGGGGGGATGCGTGCGTGCGTCGCTTCCGGGGCATGTTTGCCTTCGCGCTTTGGGATCGTAATCGCCGCACACTGTTCCTGGCCCGGGATCGGCTCGGGATCAAGCCGCTCTACTACGGGTTGCTGGACGACGGCACGCTGCTGTTCGGCTCGGAACTGAAGGCGCTGATGCAGCATCCGAAGCTGCCGGGCGCGATGGACCCCCACGCGATCGAGGACTACTTCGCCTACGGGTATGTTCCAGAGCCGCGCACGATCCTGCGCAACGTCTGGAAACTGCCGCCGGGCCACACCCTGACGGTGGCCCGGGGCGGGAAGCTTCCGGCGCCGGTAGGGTACTGGGACGTGCCGTTCCGGTCCGTGGGCGCGCGCGATCCGCAGGCGGCGGCCGCGGAGCTGATCGAGCGATTCCGCGATGCGGTGCGCGTGCGGTTGATCGCGGAGGTCCCGCTGGGCGCGTTCCTCTCCGGTGGCGTGGACTCCAGTGCGGTGGTCGCCATGATGGCGGGCCTGTCGGCGGACCCGGTGAACACCTGTTCCATCGGGTTTCCCGATCCGCGCTTCGACGAATCGGAACACGCGGCCCGGGTCGCTGAACGTTACCAGACCCGGCACCGCCTGGAGGTCGTGAACCCTGACGACTTCGGCCTGGTGGATCAACTGGTCGCGCTCTATGACGAGCCCTACGCAGACAGTTCGGCGATGCCTACCTACCGGGTCTGCGAACTGGCGCGCCGTCAGGTGACCGTTGCGCTTTCCGGGGATGGGGGCGACGAATTGTTCGCGGGATACCGGCGCTATCGCGGACATCTGCTGGAGGAGCGGATGCGCTCGGCGGTGCCGCTGGGTGTGCGCCGTCCCGTGTTCGGCCTGCTGGCCGCGCTCTACCCCAAGGCCGATTGGGCGCCACGCATGTTCCGCGCCAAGGCGACCTTTCAGGCGCTGGCCCGGGATTCTGTAGAGGGCTATTTCCACGGCGTCTCGATCCTGAAGGACGGTATGCGCCAGCGCCTGTTCAGCCCCGAATTCCGGCGCGAGCTGCAGGGCTACGGTGCCATTGAGGTGATGCGTGCGCACGACCGCAACGCCCCTGACCATCCGTTGTCGCGTATCCAGTACCTGGATTTCAAGACCTATCTGCCGGGGGACATCCTGACCAAGGTGGACCGCGCGAGCATGGCCCATTCCCTGGAAGTGCGGGTGCCGATCCTCGACCACCTGCTGGTGGAGTGGGCGTCCGGGTTGCCACCGGAGTGGATGGTGCAGGGAGGGGCGGGCAAGCATCTGTTTAAGACCGCCCTGGAACCCTATCTAGACCCGGATATCCTCTACCGGCGCAAGATGGGCTTTGCGGTGCCCCTCGACAGCTGGTTCCGCGGGCCGCTGCGTGAGCGCGTGGAACATGCGGTGCTGGGGCCGGCTCTGGCGGATTCGGGGTTGTTCGATACCCAGTATCTACGCGCGTTGGTGGAACAGCACCAGAGCGGGCGCCGGGATCACAGTGCGGCGCTCTGGTCGCTGCTGATGTTTGAGGGGTTTCTGCGGACGCTGGATCGTCCCGGCGGGTTCCCTGCGGCGCGAGCCGGCTGAGGGGTTGGCGCGATGCGCATCCTGCACATTCTGGACCATTCGTTGCCGTTGCAAAGCGGATATACGTTTCGCACCTGCGCGATCCTGAACCAGCAACGCGCGCGCGGTTGGGAGACCTTGCACCTCACCGGTCCGAAGCACTACGGCGCGACGGCGCTGGAGGAAGAGGTGGATGGCTGGCGTTTCTACCGCACGCCGGCAGTGGCGGGGATTTCCCGACGGTTGCCGGTGATAGGTCAATGGGCGGTGATCGGTGCGCTTACACGGCGCTTGTTGCAGGTGGTTGGGGAGGTGCGGCCTGATGTCCTCCATGCCCATTCCCCCGCCTTGAACGGCATGGCCGCGTTGCGGGTGGCGCGGAGTCTCGGTATCCCGCTGGTCTATGAGGTCCGCGCTTTCTGGGAAGACGCCGCAGTGGATCACGGTACCAGCCGGGAGGGAGGCCTGCGGTACCGGTTGACGCGGGCGCTGGAGACCTACGTCTTACGGCGCGCCGATGCGGTGACGACGATCTGCGAAGGCCTACGCGGTGATATCCTCGCGCGCGGTGTGGATGCGGAGCGGGTCACGGTGGTGCCCAACGCCGTGGATACGGACCGCTTCGATGGCGCCGTCGCAGACGACGGCGCGCTGCGCGCGCGTCTGGGACTGGGCGGCGCGACCGTGTTCGGGTTCATCGGGTCGTTCTATGCCTACGAGGGCCTAGACTTGCTGATTGCGGCCATGCCGCGCATCGTGCAGGTGGTGCCCGACGCTCGGCTCCTGCTGGTCGGGGGTGGGCCGGAGGCCGAGCGCCTGAAGACACGCGCGGCCGCGGCGGGGATTGCCGAGCGGGTGATCTTCACGGGCCGGGTGCACCACAGCGAAGTGGAGCGCTACTATCAGCTAGTGGACGTGTTCGTCTATCCCCGTCACTCCATGCGCCTTACGGAACTGGTTACACCCCTCAAGCCGCTGGAGGCCATGGCCCACGGCGGATTGGTAGTGGCGTCGGACGTCGGGGGACACCGGGAGCTGATCCGCGACGGAGAAACCGGAAGGTTGTTCCGCGCCGGGGATCCCGCGGCGTTGGCTGGTGCCGTCGTCGGCTTGCTGCAGGATCGGAACCGCTGGCCGGAGCAGCGCCGAGTGGCGCGGGCATTCATCGAGTCGGAGCGGACCTGGAGCCGTGTGGTGGGCCGTTACGAAGCGGTCTACGCGGCGGCGATGGCGAGGCGTTCCCGCTGAGGTTTCCGTCGGTTTCGTGGCGCAACGCGACGGCGTGGCCCGGCTGCAACGCCCGGCGCTCAAGTAAGCGCCATCCGCCCTAGCTCGTGTATCGCGCCGGTGTTTCCGTTGCCGCGTGGGTCCGCGCGCTACTGGAGGGGTCGAGTGGTGCTGTGGCTGGCTGGCGGGCTGCCGACGGCGAGGGCCGCGTCCGGCACCCGGCTCGGCGTGGTGTTGAGCCGATGGTGGGAAGCCGCCGCGGCGCCGGCCCAGGAATTACCAGTGCTTTTGGAGCGCCCAGCCCGGGGTACGGGCGCCGCGGCTGGATGTTCCCGGGGTGGTGGGGCGTGTCGGTCGGTGTGCCCCGGGTCGCTGGTTGGCTGGGTTCGGGAGACGTAATGGTCCGCGGTGATCAGGCTGGCGCCGAGGGCCATCATGGTGACCAGGAGACCGCTGATCCGGCGGTGGCGGGGCCCACGCGTCGCCGTGGCCCGCCGGACCGCCGGTGCCGCAGTGGATTCTTTCCCCTTGGGCGCGTGTTTCGTGAGCCGGAGATGAACCTCGATCTCTTCCCGGTCCAGGGGCATGGTGACGGGTCCGTTGGCGCGCCCGTCCTTGGTTCCTCCCGGCGGTCCCGCTACCGGGTGCTTGCGCGTGCGCCGGGGCGGGGATGGCGGGGATACAACGCCCGCTGTGCCTGCACCGTCTCTCTTGGCCGCAACGTTAGCGGGCGTCGTCACGTGGCGTATCTCGGGGGACGCTGGCACGGGTTCCGGCGCCGTGGGAACGGGATCGGGAGCCACAACCGGCGCGGGCGTGAAGTGCGCCGCCGCCGGGTTGTCCGCGGGTGTTGCTGGCGCTGTCCGCGCTGCCACTTCGGATTCAGGCCCCGCGGCGGATGCCTGTTTACCAGGGTCCGGCGGAGGCCCGCCGGAATCGCCACCGGGGGCGGCGTCGGGCGTGCCCGTCGAGCTCGCGGCTGGCGGCGTGCCGGATGTGGGCGGATCGGGTTCCGGGGGTACATCGCTCAGGTCGATATTGCCCTTGATGTGAAACATTTCGTCCTGCAGTTCGTCCAGCACCGCTTGCACCACGTCCCGATTGATGAGGTGCTGTTCCTCGATCGATGCGTACAGCAGGGTGCGGTCGCACAGGGTGTTGATCTTGCGGGGAAGGCCCCCTGCGGCGTGATGAATCAACCGGCACGCGGTGTCCGTGAACTGCGGATCGCCCTTCCAGCCGACTTGCGCCAGGCGGTGTTCGATATAGTTGCGGATCTCGTCCGCCGCCAGTGGGCGCAGTTTGCAGGTGGCGATCACCCGTTGAGAGAACTGTTCCATCCCGGGGGATGCGAGGATCTCGAGAAACCGTTCCTGGCCCAGCAGGAAGGTCTGGAGCAGCGCCTTGTTCCGCACCTGGAAGTTGGAGAGCATGCGAAGCTCTTCCAAGGTAACGGCAGGCAGGTTCTGGGCCTCGTCCACCACCAGCAGGACCCGCCGACCCTCATGGGCCCGCGCCACCAGGAAGCCGCCCAGGTCATTGAGCAGGGTGGCCTTCGCGAGCCCTTCGGAGGGCAGCTTGAAGGTAGCGGCGACCATACGCAGGAGGTCCGAGGCCTCCAGCTGCGTGGTGACCAATTGGCCGACAACCAGACGCCGTGTGTCCAACTGGGAGATCAGGGTTTGGGCCAACATACTCTTCCCAGTGCCCGCTTCCCCAGAGATGACAACGAAGCCTTCTCCTTGATTCAGTCCATATTGGAGATAGGCCAGTGCCTTCTTGTGGATCCCGCTGGGGAAGAAGAAGTGCGGGTCCGGGCTGAGCCGGAACGGAGCTGCGGTCAGGCCGTAATAGGATTCATACATTGGGTCGTCCCGGTGGTGTGAAGGTCGGGGTGTCTGGCCCCTGGGTCCTCATTCTGCGGAAAATCGCCCAAGGGGTCCAGGACGGTGATCCGTAGAGCCCGGCGTTCCGGAGATGGCATTACCGGTTTTGCTAGCGGCCAGCCGGCCCGGCAATTGAATCGCGCCGCTTGGTTACCGCGGGCGGTGTGCCCGAGTCGGTAGGGCGTCGGCTGACGCTTGAGTGGTGGCGCAGGGCGACCGTGGCACGGCGTCCACGACACCCAGGCGCCCGCATGGCGCACGCGGCGATGTGGCGCTATGGTGCCGCGTAGGTGGGTTGTTCGTGATCTGCTAGAATCGGGCGTTACGCGGGGACATCGGTAATGTACGGGTAGCGGGCGCACCGCTACTGCCTGCGCAGCGGGAATCACTGCATACTGGGGCGGTGTGGCGTCGATGTGGTGGGTGTACCCGCTGGTAATGGCCCCGATCTACGCGTCGCCTCCAGGTCAGTCCCGGCACCGGTTCATCCGGGCGCGGGCAGCGCCGTTGCATTCCGGCCCGGCAGACGCCGTGATGTAGGGCCCAGTGGCCGTGTGGCGGGGGCATGCGGGCACTTTGGGTGCGGAGTAGACGCTAGGTGCCGACATATCGGCCACGAACAATCCCGGGGGGTAGGGCGAACGATGAGAATCTTTCAGGGTAGAGGACCGGTACTGATGCGCGCGCGCGTGGTGGCGATGGCCGTGGTGTTCGCGGTGCTTGGCGCTTGCACCGGGAATCCGAAGCTGGATGCCAAGGAGCACATCGCACGCGCGCAGCAGTACATGGCGAAGGGAAACGACCGCGCGGTAGTGATCGAGCTCAAGAACGCGCTCCAGATTGAACCGGACAACAAGCTGGCTCGTTCGCTCCTGGCGGATGTCTATCTCAAGGACGGCGCCGGGCCCCTTGCAGAGAAGGAGTTAGCCCGACTCGTCAAGCTTGGGGAACCTCAGGGCCGGGTATCGGTGCGTATGGCCCGGGCCTTGTTACAGCAGCACGAATTCAAGAAGACCCTCCTGCTGCTTGATAAGCCGGCGGATCTTCCCCCTGATCAACGGGCACTCGCGCACCAGCTGCGTGCCGAGGCCGACCTGGGCTTGGGGGATCTTGACGCGGCGGATCAGGAATACCGCGCGGCGCTGGCCCTGGATCCCAAGCGTGTCGATGCCTGGGCCGGTCGGGGGCGGGTGGCGCTCGCCCGGCCGGACTACCCGCAGGCGAACCGGTACATTCAAAAGGCGCTGGAGGTGGCTCCCGGAAATAAGCCCGCCCGGGTCCTGGAGGGGGAGTACTACCTGAACGTCAAGGACCCCACCGCGTCGCGCAGTGCCTTCGAGCAGGTACTGAAGGCGGATCCTCGCTACGTGCCCGCGATCCTGGGGATGGCGCAGGTGGCTACTGTGGACGGCAAGCCCGACGACGTGTTGAGTTATACCGGCCGCGTCCTCAAGGTGGAGCCTGGGAATCTGCTCGGCAACTACCTGACCGCCCTGGCATATTACAACAAGCACGAGTTCGGAAAGGCCAATGATCGATTGCTGGATATCCTGGGCAGTGTACCCAGTAACATGCCGACCGTACTGTTGCTGGGCGCGACCAACTTCGCCCTGGGGAACTACGAGCAGGCGACCATGTATCTCAATCGCTACTTGGTAACCTACCCGAATAGCGCCACGGCGCGGAAACTGCTGGCCGCGACACGCCTCAAGAGCAAGCAGCCCAAGGCTGCATATGAGCTGCTTCAGCCCATGGTCGCGGCGGCTCCCAAAGACCCGCAACTACTCGCCTTGCTTGGCGAGGCTGCCTACGACTCCGGCCTGTACGCACAGGCGACCCAGTATTTTCAGCGGGCGGTGAAGGAGGTGCCGGCCGACAGCCGTCTGCGTACCCAACTCGCGCTCGGGTATCTGGCGTCCGGCGATACGGCGCAGGCGATCAAGGAACTCGAAACCACGGTCGATGTGGGCGCCGATCCGACGCAGCCGGCGACCTTGCTGGTCCAGGCCTATATCCGGGAACACAAACTGGATGAGGCATTGAAGGCGGCGCAGCGGGTCGTGGAGAAGGACCCCAAGAATCCGGCCGCATTGAATCTGCTCGGTTCGGTGTATTTTATCCGGGGAGATCCGGCCAAGGCCAAGGAGCAGTTCGCACGCGCGGTGACTCTGGATCCCCGCTATCTCCTCGGCCAGCTCAACTTGGCCAGGCTGGCGGCCCGGGCCGGCGAGGCACAGCAGGCGCAGACGGAGTTCAAAAAGGTCCTGACCATCGACCCGACGAACCTGGACGCCATGGTTTCCCTGTCGCGGCTGCGTTACGCGGCGAAGGATCAGAAGGGGGCCAAGGAGTGGTTGGACAAGGCCCGGGCGGCGCATCCCAACGCCCTGTTCCCGCGGCTCCTCCTGGTGCAGATGCGCTTGGCGGACAAGGCCTATCCGGCGGCGATGGATGGGGCGCGGGAAATGGTGGCGGCGTTTCCCAACAACCCTCTGGCCCTCAGCTTGGCGGCAGACGCCTATGTGGCGGGGGGTGACAAGGACTCGGCGGTGCGGGCCTTGACCCATCTGGTCGAGATCGCTCCCAAGGCGGCGGCTGTCTGGTATCGGCTGGGCCAACTCCAGTCTGCGGTCGGCAGCCCCAATGAGGCCATGGCATCACTGGCCACGGCCTTGAAGTTGCGTCCGGACTTCGGTCCCGCGCTTGGCGCCCTTGCGACACTGAAGGTGCAAGCGGGGCATGCCGATCAGGCGATGGCCCTCGCGAAGCAGGCCGAGACCCAGCAACCAAAGTCCCCGTTGGGATTCGAGGTGGAGGGGGATCTGCATGTGAATGCGCACGACTACCCGGCGGCATTGCGTGCCTACCGGACGGCGTACGGGAAGGCTCCCAACGGGGAGATCGCCGCCAAGTGGTATGCGGCGGCCCGCATGGGACGCGTGCGCGGCGCGACGATTCTGGAAACGATCCAGGGTTGGGTGAAGGCGAGTCCGAAGGACGTGGCGACCCGGATGGTGCTGGCGAATGCCCTGATGGATGACGGCAAGACCGGGTCCGCCGTCGGGCAGTACCAGAAAATCATCGGGGAAGACCCCGACAACGTGGTGGCGCTCAACAATCTCGCGTGGCTGTACGGCGAGCAGGGGGACCCGAAGGCGCTCCACTATGGTCGCGAGGCCTATCGTTTGGCGCCGGACCAAGTGGAAACCATAGACACCCTGGGGTGGATCCTGGTCCGGCAGGGACAGGCGAAAAGCGGTTTGACCCTGCTCCAGAAGGCCGTGCTACAGGACCCCGGCAACCAGGAGATCCGCTACCATCGCGCGGTGGCCTTGGACAAGACCGGTAATGCGGCGGCGGCGCGGGCGGACCTGGAGACGATCATCCGGTCCAAGGCGGCGTTTCCCTCCCGTTCGGATGCGGTAGCCCTGCTGAAAAAGCTTACGGCGGCCGGCTCCTGATCGCAGTGCTGTCGCGTTGCGTAACGAAGGGCGGGTGGGCTACGCGTCATCGCCGCGGTGTGTCCGAAATTTCCCGTTGGCCCAACCGGAAATCCTAAGCCGCGTCCGCGGGCGTTGCGTCGAAGGACGGTCCAGCGCAGGGCGCGATCCCGTCCCCGGGCGCGTTGTGACCCTGCTGGGTTCCCGAAAAAAAAGGCCTCCGCAAGGGAGGCCTCTGTCAGTGATGCCGTGCGTCGACCTTATTGTACCGCCCGAGTCGGTTGCATCGGACTCGGTCTGCCGGCGATCTTGGTTGTTTTTCTTTCAGCGAACGATTAACACACTCCCTGAAGCCTCTGGCCTTTTCCTCACTCGCTCCGGGACCGCTTGCCGCGGGTTGCCCCCGCCAAGCCCAGCACCCCCGCGGCCAGCAGTACCAGGGTGCCCGGATCCGGCACCGTGATGCGCTGATCTCCGCTGAGGACGAAACTGGAGTTCGCACCGCCTGCGGGTTGGAGCGTGAAGTCCCATTGCCGGGCATAGGTTGTGTCCCCGACGGTACCGCCGCCGCTGTCGCTAAGGGTGGTGGGGTTGCCGTCGGACAGGCTATCGAGAATGCCCGAATAGGGTCCAATCTGCCAATGGGAGGGGGCAGGTACGACGCCGTCCGTCTCGATCATGCCACCGTCGCTCTGCACGATGGTGTTGGCGTTGGTGGTGACGGCTTGATCCTGGGTCCCGTTGCCCGACAGATCGAAGTCGCTGTATTGGAAGAGATGAACGTCCTTCCCCGTATTGGTCAGGTTGGTGAATGTCAGCTGGGTGGCAAGATCCGAGGTCTTGCTGCCCGGCGCCCCGCCCGCAAGGCTGAGGCCCAGCGCGACCGTGAAGGTGGAGTTGCCCTGGGTGGTGCCATCGCCATACAGCAACGACAAGTGGTTATTACCCGGATTGAAGTTAGTGTCGGTGGCCTTCGCGCCGAGCAGGGTAAGCACGCTTAAATTCTGCTCCCCGCCGGTGGCGCCGATCCGGTACCAGTACCCCTGCTGATAGAGCTGATTGACCCCGTCTACGGTCCAGGAGTTGATGCCCATATCGCTAGTGGGATCCACTGAGAGGGTGCTGTTGCTGTCGGCAAGATTGTATAAGGTGGCGTGGGCCAACGGCATCATCGCCGCCAGTACCGCTCCCGATACCACTTGCAGGATCCCGCGCCGCCATGCGCTGGCGGAGGACCCGGAACTGACCTGACGTTGCTTCATGGCGGTGTACTCCCGTCTATCTATGCCGATTGATGATGACGTCGGCCGCTTTTTTGCTGACTGCGGGCCCTGAACGTTCGTATCATTCCCTACTCTGGCTACCTTGGGGAACGTCGCTGTCAAATTAATGGCAAGGAGCGTGCCAACATATATATAATCAGTTAATACAGTATATTAGGAGCACGGAGTGGGGGTGGCGGTTTGGCCAAGCGTGGCCAATTGTAAATAATTCTGACAGTGGTTTGCCGGTGGAATCCCACCGTTTTGGCGGTTAATTTACCATTCAACAATAAGTTATGCGCCAGGTATGGCCACGCCCTTGTAGATGTAGCCGTAAAAAAATTGGACAGCCCTGATGGGGGTGGCGATCCTCCCTTGTGGACTTTGTCGGGGGCTCAGGACCCGGGTTGGTTTTCGCCCGGATGGATTCCAGGTATTGATACGGCATTTCGGGGTGCGGCGAAAAATGTCTTGTCATACGTAGGTGCTACAGTCAACATGGAATGTAAAATCGCGGTCCGGAGCGGGTGGCGGCGCGCGCCAGATGCCACGAAATTACCCCAGCCATGGGTGGTTGGGCTGGGTGGGGGGGTCTCCCCGGGGGGATTCAATGATTTGCGGGCGGTGGCCGATATGTAGCCCACAACGGCCTTGGACGCCGACGTTGTGTTGCCCGGATCCCTGGGCGCCGCGTACGTGTCCAACACCGCTCGCCCGGGTCCTTTAGAGATGTGTCCACGGCGCACTGGCGTCAGGGAACGCCGGGTGGGCGCGATTAGGCCATCCCTCGGTGCGGCGGGATGCGAAGTGACAGACAACAAGTCCGTAATTGAGGGGAGAGAACGTGAATAGCCCAGTGCGAAATTTCATTTCGGTGATACTCTGCGCATTCGTTGTGGTGTTGGCTGGGTGTGCGACTACCGGTCCGAGCACTAAAACGCTTGTCGGTCCGACCCCCGAATATGTCATCGGTCCCGGAGATACTCTGGAGATCTTCGTCTGGCACAATCCGGAGGTGTCCGTCACGGTGCCGGTACGTCCCGACGGACGCATCTCGATCCCCCTGGTTCAGGATCTGGTTGCAAGCGAGAAGACGCCGACCCAGTTGGCGCATGAGATTGAGACTCGGCTTGCGCAATACATCAGGAACCCCATGGTGACGGTGATCGTTACCGGTTATGTGGGTACCTACGGCAATCAGATCCGCGTGGTTGGCCAAGCTGCGAAGCCCCAAGCGCTGCCCTATCGCCAAGGCATGACCTTGCTCGATGTCATGATCGCGGTCGGTGGCTTGACGCAATACGCGGCGGGCAACCGATCGGTCGTCGTGCGGCATGTCAACGGCAAAGAGGAGAAGATCCACGTGCAGCTGGGTAGCCTGCTGAATGACGGCGACATCAAGGCGAACATACCGATGAGGCCTGGCGACGTACTGATTATCCCTGAGTCCTGGTTTTGATCCGGTATGGTGTCAGCTCCGCTGATACGGCAAGGACCCCGTCATGAATGAAATCATTTCGCAATTGTTGAACTACGCCTACGGAGCGTGGCGTTACCGCTGGTACGGTGCTGCCGTCGCATGGCTGGTTTGTATCTCCGGATGGACGTGGCTCCATTTCCAGCCGAATATCTACCGCGCCACCGCTCAGGTCTACGTGGATACGGACACCATACTGCGTCCTTTGCTCGCGGGCATGGTGGTGCAGTCCAATGTCCAGGGCAAGGTGCAACTCGTTACCAAGATCCTGCTGAGCAGGCCTAACCTGGAAAAGGTCGCGCGGTCGACTGATCTCGACTTGCGGGCGACAACGCCGGACGCGATGGAGAAGCTTCTGCTCAAACTGGACCAGCGGATCCAGATACGCGGTACGGAGCGCGACAACTTTTACACGATATCCTACGTCGATCCGGACCCCAGGGCGGCCAAACGGGTGGTGCAGACGCTGCTCAACAGCTTCGTTGAGAACACCCTGCATGCCGGCCGTCAGGATTCCAACACCGCGCAGCAGTTTCTGGATCAGCAGATCAAGTCATACGAGGCGAAACTCAACGCCGATGAGGACCGGCTGAGAGATTTTAAACAGAAGAACGTGGGCATGATGCCGCAGCAGGGTAAGGATTATTACAATCGACTGCAGGATGCCATCACCGAGTTGGACGGGGCGAAACTCCAACTCGCCGAGGCTCAACAGACCGGGGATACGCTGAGCAAAGAGCTGGGTGGTGATGAACCAACTTTCGGCATCATGTCGGAGGCGGGAGACAACGGGGGACCGTTGGACACCCGGATCAACGCGTTGCAAAGCCGTTTAGATGACCTTCTGCTGCAGTATACCAACCGCCACCCCGATGTGATCGCGGTGAGGGAACAGATCAAGGAACTCAAGGCTCAGCGTAGGAGGGAGTTGGCCAAACTCGCCGCTTCGGGTGCTGTCGGGGGGGTGAGCGATAACCCGGTTTACCAGCAGTTGAAGATATCACTGAGCGAGACGCAGGCCAAAGCCGCTGGTCTCCGGGTGAAGGTGCAGGAATATCAGAAACGGGTCGACTATCTGAGGAAGATGGTCAATACGATCCCGGCCGTGGAGGCGGAGTTGGCGAGCCTCAATCGCGACTACAGCGTAACCCGAACCCAGTTCAATGACCTGCTCAGGCGGCGGGAGCAGGCCACGTTGTCGCAGCAGGCCGACCAGAGTTCAGATGACATCAAGTTCAAAATCATCGATCCACCCTTCGTTGCACCGAAGCCCGTGGCGCCAAAGCGCCTATTGATCATGGCGGCGATATTCGCCGGGGGCTTGGGCGCTGGGATCGGTTTCGCGTTCTTTCTCTCACAGATCAAGCCGACCTTCAATGATCGGCGCGTCCTCCGGCGCGTGGCCGGTTTCCCCGTGTTGGGTACCGTGGGAACAGTATTTACCGGTGACATGCTGATGCGCCGGCGCATTGATGCCACGATGCTGGTTCTGACCGCGCTACTGTTGATGAGCGTATTCATCGGCGGCGTGGTTTTCACGGTTTTGACGACTGGCGCGTGAGGTAACGGGCGCCCGCAAGAGAATCCTGCCATGGGTATAATCGAGAAAGCGATCAGTTTAGCGAACGGGAAGTCCGTGCGGGACCGGCCTGCCGAAAGACCGGAGCTCGCGGGGGCGACTGCGGTTCGACCCGAACATCAGGACCTGGCTACGACCCGGGAGGGGACCGACCGACCGGATTCCCAGGAGCGCCATGGTCAACCGCCGAGCCAGATCGCGAATGAGCCGGCGGCGCGCAAGTCGTCGCAGACGGTGCAGGTTGATGTGGAGCGGCTTACCGCGATGGGGATGGTGACCCCCGCCACCACCGGCACACGTATTAGCGAAGAATTCCGTCTGATCAAGCGCCCGTTGCTAACCAACGCCTTCTCTTACGGACCGGGTGCGGCGCCGAAGCGCAACTTGGTGATGGTTACCAGCGCAGTGGCAGGCGAAGGCAAGACTTTCAGTTCCATCAATCTGGCCATGAGTATCGCCATGGAGCGGGATCGTCGGGTGCTCCTGATCGACGCTGATCTCCAGCGACCCAATGTCGCGCAGGTTTTGGGGATCTCCACCGATAGGGGATTAACGGATGTGATGGAGGACCCATCACTGGACTTGAGCGAACTTCTGTTGCAGACGAATATTCCGCGGCTGAGTGTGCTTCCCGCCGGTAGGCGGCACCAATATGGCACAGAATTGCTGGCCAGCGACGCGATGAAGGATTTGGTGGAGGAACTCTCCGAACGATATCCCGACCGGCTGGTGATATTCGATTCCCCCCCCCTGCTCGCAGCGACTCAGGCGGTGGTACTCGCGAGCCTCGCGGGACAGATCGTCGTGGTAGTGGCGGCCGGCAGCACCAGTCAGGGCGTCGTGAGCGAGGCCTTGGCGCTCCTGGATGCGGAAAAGCCCGTTGGACTGATTCTCAACCGGTATCCGCGCGTATTTCAATCGGAATATTACTACGGGTGAGATCCGCCCGACTTATCGGCCGGACGGCTGCATAACGGTACACCGCGGGGCAGACCAGTGGTGTGCGGCGCATCGATTCGGGGATCGCCTCCAGTGCGCGGCGACATGGGTTTGTCCGGTCGGTACGCGCTAGGTTGGTGGATCGGGGATCTGGGTGAACCCATAGGGTATAAAACGGCCAGGGACTGTGCGAATGAGAAGAACATCTAATAACCGGGTAATACATAAATTGTGGAGATGGGCCCAACTTCTGACAACGGCTGGCGTGATGGCGGGTCCCGGGATTGGAACCGCGCACGCGCTCGACGTGAACGCGGCGTTGGGTAGCGGCAACCCGTATGGAGTCAATGTGGGGCCTGGGTCCGGGCCTGTGGCTCCCACACCGACCGGGCCCGGATGGAATCTCGTTCCGTCGCTCAACGTGCAAGAGCTCTACGACGACAACATTGCCCTCGCGGCGTCGGGCCAGGAACGCAGCGATTTTGTTACAGAGGTCAATCCGGCGATCTCTATCAGTAAGGCCTCACGACGATTAAATCTTCTGGCCAACTACCAGATGCAGAACATATTTTATGCCAAGAATTCATCCAGCAACGCAACCTTCCATCAGCTTTTCTCTACCTTGGACGCGGATCTGTGGCCGGGGACGTTCGCACTGGGTGCCGAGGCGACGGCATCCCAGGCCCTGATATCCCCAACTGATCCGGTTCCGCTCAGCAATGTATCGATCAGCGGGAACCGGACCAATGTTCTAACCTACTCGGCCACTCCGCGTTTCCAGCATTCGTTTGGTCAGATGGCCATTGTCCGCGCCCACTATTCCTACAGTGTGGTCGACTACAATACCCAACAGCTTTCCGGGAGCCAGACCAGTGAGGAAGGCACTTCAATCGAGACCGGGCCGGACGTGCCGGGTCTCGGGCTCCGCTTGTCTTACAATCACAGCCGGACCAACTTCGACGGATCACAGGACGTTATTTTTGAGCGCGTGCTGGGCGAGGCCCGTTATCCCGTGCAGTCGAAGTTCCGGCTTGTGGTGCGTGGCGGCTACGAGAACAACAATTTCCAGTTCGGTCCTACCGTACAGCAGCCGAAGGGGAAAATCTGGAGCGGCGGATTTCAGTGGGACATTACACCGCGCTCGTACCTCGAAGCCAGTTACGGCAGGCGTTTCTTCGGACGTACCATTGAGGCATCGTTCCGGAATGAAGGTGCGTGGACCTCAGCATCCGTGAACTATTCGGAGGAGCCGAGCACGATCTCCTCTTTGGCCCTAGAGTTGCAGCCCCTGATCGCTGGTCCCAACGGACAAGTCACGCAGGTGCTGGCTCCCTCGCTCCCGGGCTTGTCCGCAGAGGTATTCATCAATCGGCAGTTATCCGTAACGCTCGGAGCCCACGGGCTCCGTGACCGGGTGTCCGCTACGGTGTCACGGTCCGAACGCACGTACGAATTTACCGGCTCCAAGGAAACCGTTACGGGAGTCGACGCATCCTGGAACCGCAACCTGGGGGTGCGCACGAGCGCCGAGGTTTCCGGCTATTGGCAGCGATGGCAGTTTGTTGATGGTGTCCGGGTCGACAACTTGTGGGAGGCCAGTGGGGCCTTGATATATCAACTCGGACGGTACGCCAATACTTCGCTGTCGGTTACGCACCTCCAACGGAACTCCAATGCATCGGCGGATTATTCCGTGAATATGGTGTCGTTGGGGGTTACGGTGGAGTTTTGATCGGATACGTCCCGGCGCGGTTCCGGGTCGTGTACCCGTAGTGGACGACCCGTGTGTCGGGTACGTGGCGCGGCGGGATCCTCAGGTGGTGGACGATTTCCGGTCTCTGGCATAGCGCGCCTGCAGCATCGTCGACACAATGCTTCTGTATCGCCGCTGGGGCCGCGGGCGGGTAGCGACATCGGCGGCTCCGTCTCGGAGAGGGCGGTAGCATACGTATCATGACGGATCCAGGAAAACAGTGGTAATGACACAATGCGTAGTCAACGCAATGAGCGTCGATGTGGAGGATTATTTCCAGGTCTCGGCGTTCGAGAAACAAATTCCGAAGCAGAGTTGGCCAACCCTACCCTCGCGCGTGGAACGTAACACGCGTCTCGTGCTCGATTTGTTCGATCGGTGTAGCGTGAAGGCCACGTTCTTTACGCTCGGCTGGGTTGCAGAGCGGTTTCCGGATCTCGTGCGCGAGATTGTCCATCGGGGACACGAGCTTGCCAGTCATGGGTACGCGCACGTCCGGGTAGTACGGCAGTCACAGGCCGAGTTCCGCGAGGACGTCACTCGCACCAAGGCACTCCTTGAGCAGGTCGCGGGCGTAGCGGTAGCCGGCTATCGTGCTGCGAGCTATTCCATCGGGCGCGACAACCTGTGGGCGCTGGATGTGCTCGAAGCGGCCGGTTATCGGTATAGTTCAAGTATCTACCCGATACGTCACGATCTCTACGGGATGCCGGAAGCACCACGCTTTCCGTTCCGGTATGGGCGTAGCGGGATCCTGGAAGTGCCGATCACGACGGTGTCGCTTCTCAACCGCAATCTGCCCTGCGGCGGCGGCGGATATTTCAGGCTCTTCCCGTACCAGATTTCCCGCTGGGCCATCCGGCGCGTGAACCGATCCGATCACCAGCCCGCCGTGTTCTATTTTCACCCCTGGGAACTTGATCCGGAACAACCCCGTCCGGACTCCCTGAGGCTCAAGACCCGGATACGGCACTACCTGAACCTCGAGCGTATGGAAGCACGTCTGGGCCGGCTCCTGAAGGACTTTCGATGGGACCGGATGGATCGCGTCTACCTGGAAGCGTCCGGGGAGGTACCGAGAGCGACCCCTTGCGCGCTACGGGACCCCGGCTGTTGATGGATTGCACACGCGCATGGCAACACAAACGGCCGAGGTAGTCGCAGAGGCCCCCGGCGTTCGCTGGGGCACGACGCTCGCTGCGTTGTGCGTGTCTCTGTCCGCGCTGCTGCTGTTGTACGCCGGAACGGTTCGGTCGCTGGTGGATATCTGGTGGCGGTCGGAAACCTTCGCGCACGGATTTCTCATCCTGCCTATCAGCCTTTATCTGATATGGTGCCGGCGCGCAATCATCCGCCGGATCCAACCGGTACTCAATCCATGGGCCCTGCTATTAGTACTGTCAGGGGCGCTCGCATGGGCGGTGTCGGCTCGCATCGACGTGCTCCTGACCCAGCAGCTCATGCTGGTGGCGATGGCCATCGCCATCGTTTGGGGCTTGCTCGGAACCCGTGTGGTGCGGCAGATGCTGTTTCCGCTCGGCTATCTGTTTTTCGCCGTTCCCATGGGGGATGGTTTGATCCCGCCGTTGCAGGACTTTACCGCCCGATTCGCGGTATCGATCCTTCAGTGGGTACACATTCCGGTGTTTCTGGAGGGGCGATATATCTCGATACCAACGGGTACGTTCGAAGTCGCACAGGCCTGCTCCGGGCTGCGCTACCTGATCGCATCCGTGGTACTGGGGACGGTGTACGCCTATCTCGTCTACAGGACGGTGTGGCGGCGACTTCTGTTCGTCGCGTTTGCGGTCATAGTCCCGATCATCGCGAACGGGCTCCGGGCCGCGGGTATCGTCGCGATCGCCTACGCGAGCGACATGCGGCTTGCGACCGGCGTGGATCACATCATTTATGGCTGGATATTCTTCGGTCTGGTGATGTTTCTTCTGTTTTGGGCGGGTCAGTTCATTCGGGAGCGGAACGCAGCCCCGGACGCGGGCCGTGCGGAAGGAGATTCCGTCACCGCGTGGCGGGGACGTAGCAGTGGCTGGTACGTGGCGCTATGCGCGGCGCTGCTCGTCGGTTCCGCGGGTGCTGGTCCGGGCGCCTTGCGGTGGCTGGACGTCCGGGCTGCGCATACTCCGGAGCCGACGGCCCTGATGGCGCCGCTGGCGCGTTCTCCATGGCGTGGCCCGTTGACGACTGCGGACGATTGGCGTCCGGTTTTCCGGGGCGCCAGCGGCACATTTCTGCGAGCCTACACCATGGGCGCTGACACGGTATACCTATACTCCGCGTACTACCTGCGCGAACGCCAAGGCTCTGAGTTGATCAAGTGGGGAAACCAGTTATATGACAACCGGCACTGGGCCCGGATCAGCTCGGACTCCCGAGAGATATCCATGGGTGGCCGGCGCATGTGGGTAGTCGAGACGATGCTCCGGTCTGGGGCCACGGATCGCCTGGTCTGGAGTTGGTACCGGATTGGCGGCCGGATTACCACCGACCCGACGCAGGCCAAGCTGCTACAGGCTTGGGAGGATCTCCGGCATGGTGGTGACGTGGCCGCAGTGGTTGCGATCAGTGCCGATTACGAGGTCGGACCCAGCGCGGCGCGCCGGGTCCTACAACAATTTGCTCGCGACATGGGGCCGTTGGCACCGGTTGCGGCCGTGCATAGGCCGGCCAGGGATTGAATAAGCGTGGGGTGCCGGACCGGTGCCGGTGGATCGGCCTGGCTTCTAACGGGGTGCGTCCGGAACCGTGGGACACCCGTGGTGCGGATGGGGCTGGAAATCGATGAAAGAAATTCCAGCCGCGCTGCGCGAGGCACTGCGCAACATCCGAAGAGCTTCGGTTACGCGTGCCCTGTTCCCGGTTCATGAATGGGTTAAGGGGCACGACACGGTGCGCCGCCGGCGCAGCCTCGAGCGCAGCCAGTGGTGGAGTCCGCAGGTACTGGAGGAACTCCGAATTGAGCGGCTGCGTGCGCTCCTGGCCCATGCGGCGGACAATGTGCCCTATTACCGCGACCTCTTTCGCGCCACTGGGTTTTCCTGGGATGCGGTCCGGAGCATCGATGACCTGAGAGATCTCCCGTTTTGCACGAAGGAGATCATCCGCGTCAATGGAACGCGCTTGTGCTCCGACGTTCCGGGTCGGTTGCAGCGTTCCAACACCGGCGGTTCTACTGGCGAACCGATGGTGTTCTATCTCGGCGCCGAGCGTGTAAGTCACGACGTCGCCGCCAAATGGCGAGCAACGCGCTGGTGGGGCGTGGATATCGGTGACCCTGAGATTGTCCTATGGGGATCACCGATCGAATTGGCCGCACAGGATCGCGTGAGAGCGATTCGTGATCGATTGTTCAATAGTCGTTTGTTGCCCGCCTTCCGCATGTCGGATGCCGATCTTTCCGCTTACGCGCGGATTGTCAACGCCCGCCGGCCACGCATGCTGTTCGGATATCCCTCCGCGCTACATCGGCTTGCATCCTTCGCGCAGGGGCATGGGGTGGTGTTGTCCGACGCGGGGATCCGGGTAGTCTTCACAACCGGAGAGCGTTTGTATGAGGAGCAGCGACGATTGTTAGGCGAGGTATTCGGTTGCCCAGTCGCCAACGGCTATGGCGGTCGTGATGCGGGATTCATCGCCCACGAGTGCCCGTCCGGCGGAATGCATCTGTCTGCCGAAGATATCATCGTAGAGATCATTGATGGCACTGGTAAATCAGTGGCACCGGGGGAGGCAGGGGAGATCGTCGTGACGCATCTGGCGACCAGGGCGTATCCATTTATCCGCTACCGCACCGGTGATATTGGGACCCTGCACGATGCGGAGTGCCCATGCGGTCGGGGGCTTCCTTTGTTGAAAGATATTCAGGGGCGGTCCACGGATTTCGTCGTCGCGGCCGATGGAACCGTCATGCATGGTTTGGCGCTAATCTACGTGATCCGGGAGTTGCCCGGCGTACGGGCGTTCAAGATTATTCAGGATACCCGCAATCAGGTCCGCGTGCTTATTCAACCGATCAATGGTTTTGCACCAGAATCACGGGAACGCATCGTTCGGGGTTTCCAGGAGCGGCTCGGGCCCACGGTCGAGGTGCTGGTTGACCTCACTTCCGAGATCGAGGGCGAGAAGTCGGGGAAGTTTCGCTATGTTGTCAGCCACGCTCCCGAGGCCAGGCCTTGACCAGACCAGACGCAGCCCGGCCCGTGAACGGTGTAATGCCAATAGGCTCAAGCAGTTCGGAGCCGGAGGAAGGGTTAGGTACTACGGCTGCCCGAGGCGTTCTGTGGACCGGAGGTGGCCAAGTACTGCGCCAAATAGTCCAGGTGGCGACATCAGTGCTCCTCGCGCGACTACTGATGCCTGCGGATTTTGGCCTGCTCGGAATGGCACTGGTGTTCTACGGGCTGGTGCAGCTCTTTGCGGACTTTGGCCTCGGGGCCGCAATCGTTCAGGTCAAGGAACTAACCGGCGTCGCCCTTTCATCGAGTTTTTGGCTGAACGTATTGGTGGCGGTCGTTCTTGCGTTGGCGCTCGCCATTTCGGCTCCCTGGATCGCGAGTTTCTATGGTGACCCCCGGCTTGCAGCGATCATCACAGTCCTGTCGATCGGACTGGTATTCGGCGGATTCGTGGTGGTACCGAGGGCGATTCTGTACAAGGGGTTGAGATTCGCGGAAATCGCCAAGGCACAGGTGGCGGGTAGCATCATCGGCGGCGTATGCGCGGTAGCTATGGCGTGGCTGGGCTTTGGGGTATGGAGTCTGGTTGTGCAACCGCTGGTCGGTTCCGCAACCACCATGCTGTTGACTGTGCTGTATGCGCGTTGGGTTCCGGACCGGAGCTTCCAGTGGGCGAGCATCCGCAAGATGACCGGGTTCAGTGCAGCGGTCCTCGGTGCCGACATGGTGAACTACGCGCATCGGGAAGGCGACAATCTGTTGGTTGGAAAATTTCTGGGGAGCGGGCCGCTCGGGTACTATTCGCTTGCGTATCAACTGATGTTGTACCCCATGAATCAGGTCAGTCAGGTCATCGTTAGAATTCTGTTCCCGCTCTTGTCGACGTTGCAGGACGAATTGGCGCGCTATCGAGAAGTATATTTGAAGGCCGTAGCGGCCATTGCGTTTCTAACATTTCCAATGATGGTCGGTCTGTTCGCTGTTGCTCACGATCTAGTTACGGTCGTATTCGGTGCCAAGTGGCTCCCGATGCTTCCGGTCCTGCAGATCCTCTGCTGGGTTGGAATGCTCCAGAGCGTCGGTACCACGGCGGGGCTGATTTATCTGAGCACCGGGCATGCACAGAGACGTTTGGTCTTTTCCCTGTTCGCCACCCCGGTTTTCCTCACCTTTGTCGTGCTTGGGTTGCCATGGGGGGTCGTGGGGGTTGCTGGCGGCTATGCGCTAGCGGCATTTCTGGTGGCCTATGCAAATTATTGGGTGGCGTTCAGGCTGGTTAAGCTGCCGCTCAGGACGTTTCACGCGTCGCTTGCCCGACCGGCGGGAGCATCCGCATTGATGTTTTTAGCGGTCAAGGTGGCGCAGTGGTGGATCGGCGGCCACATGCATTGGCTAGTGGGCGAACGGCTGGCATTTCTGGTGGGGATTGGTGTGATCACCTACGGATTAATCAGTATTGTTATCAATCGGGCGCAAATTGCCGAGATCAAATCTTTGTTCATGAGTGTCCGTGCCACCAGGACCGCAGCGTCTGGCGTGCGCTCCGCGGCCGCAGGCAGCACCGGATCCGGAGATTTCCGATGAGAGGCGTAGCAGTTGCGATCATCATTTTTGGTTCCCTGCCGTTTATCCTCGTCCGACCCTGGATCGGGATTCTGATGTGGTCCTGGATCGGGTATATGAATCCGCACCGCTTGACCTGGGGCTTCGCGTACAACTATCCGTTTGCGATGATTGTCGGTGTAACCACCCTTGCCGCCCTGGTGATATCCCGGGAGCCGAAGCGTCTGCCTTGGAATGGGTTGATGATCATGCTTGTCGTATTCAACGTGTGGGTTATCTTCACATCGCTGTTCATGCTCAATCCGGTGGCTGGGTGGATCGAGTGGGAAAAGGTGGCCAAGGTGCAGTTGATGACTTTCGTCACTATAATGCTCATGCAAGATAGGAAGCGGCTGCATGCCTTGGTCTGGGTGATCGCGTGCTCAGTCGGTTTCTTCGGCGTCAAAGGGGGCCTGTTCACAATCCTGACTGGTGGACAGTATATGGTGCTCGGCCCACCGCACAGTTTCATGCCGGGAAACACGGAAATCGGGCTGGCGCTGAGCATGACATTGCCACTGTTCCGGTATCTGCAGCTGAATACAGAGAGCAAGTGGGTGCGGCGCGGGCTAGGGGTAGCGATGGCGCTGACAGGGGTGGCGATCGTAGGCACCTATTCGCGAGGCGCGTTTCTGGCCGGGGGAGCGATGGGGTTCATGCTCTGGGCAAAAAGCCGCAAGCGTGCGCTGATCGGAATTGGCCTGATCCTGGTCGTGTCCACGATGTACCATTTCATGCCCAAGCAGTATTTTCACAAGATGGACACAATCGAGACCTACCATAAGGACCGGTCCGCCCTGGGGCGTATCAACGCATGGTGGTTTGCTTTTCACCTGGCGAATGCCAGACCCATCGTGGGAGGTGGATTTGAGGCCTTTACGCGGCCGTTGTTCAAAAAGTATGCGCCGGAACCGGACAATTACCACGATTCTCACAGCATCTATTTCGAGATGTTGGGTGAACACGGTTATCCCGGGCTGATGATTTTCTTGACGATCGGGATTATGGCCTGGCGCTATGGTTCACGGACCGTGCGCGAATGCCGGGATCGTCCTGATCTGAAATGGGCTTCTGATATGGCTGCGATGGTGCAGGTGAGCTTGGTGGCCTACGCCGTGGGCGGGGCATTTCTGGGGCTTTCCTATTTTGACCTTGCCTGGCATTTGGTTGCAATTCAGATCCTGCTGCAGGTATTGGTGCAACGCCACTTGGCGGAAGCCCCAACCATCGGGACGGAGGTGGCAAAGGTGCGGGCACCTATTCGGGAATTTGTCAGACCACCCGGAGTCACGGCGGATGGCGGACGGTAATCGGCCGCGGGCGCAGGAACCCTTCGAGAAGGGTTGGCGCCGGCGTTTCACGCGGTTCGCGGAGGCTTCAGAGGATGACGCCGGAATCGCCGGTTGGAGCCCATCCGGCCTGCAGGCGCGCCTACAGAACTTCCGGTGGTTGTTGGGTGATAGAAGGCTCGCTGGTCTGTGGGCGGATGCTGGCTGCGGTGCGGGGACCTATGCACGAGACTTGGCCTTGCGCGGCTGCCGGGTCATCGGATTCGACTACTCGGTGCCTACGATTACAAAGGCGCGTGCTCGCGGGAATACGGATATCTACTGGGCAGTTGCGGACGTGACGGACCTCCCGGTTCCAGACGACGCGTTCGACGGCGCACTATGCTTTGGTGTAGTGCAGGCATTATCGTCGTCAGACCGGCTCGTACGTGAACTGGCGCGGGTTGTACGGTCAGGCGGAGAAGTATGGATCGACGCATTGAATGGCTGGTGCTTGCCGCACGTGTCTGAACGCCTGCGGCGGTGGGTGCAAGGCCGGCCACCCCA
Source organism: Chromatiales bacterium 21-64-14 (assembly GCA_002255365.1). Taxonomy (NCBI): domain Bacteria; kingdom Pseudomonadati; phylum Pseudomonadota; class Gammaproteobacteria; order Chromatiales; species Chromatiales bacterium 21-64-14. The sequence goes on along the minus strand of NCBI01000013.1, from coordinate 11,515 downwards.
TGTGCGATACGAGTCACCTTTTCAGCTCAAGCGCATGGCTAAGGAATGTGGTTTGTGTGATGTGCATCTCTATTGGATACCGATTTTCCCCGCCCGCTTCGCTACACTCCAATGGCTGGGTGAGACCCAGGTTGCGCGTTGGATCCTCAAAGTGCTGCCAATCGTCGGAGCGCTGACGAGCCATGCGATCGTGATCCACGGAGTTGTGGAGCCCCGGCCTTGAGTGGGATACGTTCCGTTGCGCTCCGCGCCCTGGGGAGCATGGTCTCCCCAGCGAACAAGCGTGCACGCCTCTCCATCCTGATTTATCACCGGGTTCTGTCGGAGCCTGACCCGTTGGTGCCGGGGACCATTGATGCGCGCACCTTCGAGCGTCAGATGGCGGCACTGGCACGGCATTTCCATGTTCTTCCACTTAGCGAGGCCGTGCGGTTGCATCAACAAGGATGCCTGCCGAGCCGCGCGGCTGCCATAACCTTTGACGATGGATATGAAGACAATGCAAGGATCGCGCTCCCGATCCTGAAACGCAATGGTGTGCCGGCATGCTTCTTCGTCGCGACGGGATTTCTGGACGGTGGAATGATGTGGAACGACGTGATCATCGAGTCGCTGCGCGTGGCCCGCGGTGGCCGGATTGATCTGAATACGTTGGGGATTGGATGTTTGAGTATCGACGGCCTAGCCGAACGCAGGGCCGCGCTGCGGGCTATTATCGACGCGTTGAAATATCGTCCGGCTCAGGAGCGTGATGCGGCAGTGGATCTCGTTCGAAGCGCGTGCAACGTGCAGCTTTCGGTGAAGCTTATGATGTCCACGCAGGACGTGCAGCGTTTGCACCGAGAGGGGATGGAGATCGGCGGACATACCATTACTCATCCCATCCTTGCCCAGGTCGGCGACGATGAAGCCCGTAGAGAGATCCTTGGTGGAAAACACCGTCTGGAGGAGATCCTTGGCACCCCAGTGGAACTGTTTGCTTATCCCAACGGAAAGCCCGGCCGTGACTATACTCCAGCCCATGTGGGGATGGTTCGGGAGTTGGGTTTTAAAGCTGCGCTTAGCACTCAGTGGGGCGCGGCGTCGGCTGTGTCCGACTGCTACCAGTTACCGCGTTTCACGCCGTGGGACCGGAGCCCGGACCGGTTTGTGCTGCGACTGTATCAGAACTGCATGCGCGGCACCGCATGACTCTGGCAAGGAATATCCTGACAGGGTTAGACGGCATGGAGCCGTCGAGTGGCGGGGTCGGCGCCGTGTGCTATCCGGGGGGATAGCCGGCGGTCGGATGGGTTTCGAGCCATAATGCAAGCATCATAAGGACCCAGATCATAGTACCGTAGTAGGAAGCGTGTTCAGCGATCTGGCGGTTCGTGAGGGAGTCGAGAAAATCTCGCTTGAAGATGTTCAGGGTGCGCAGCTGCGACAGGCTGTCACTGGCGAGGTCCCGCAATGGCGGGTACTCGTTCATCCAGACACCAAAAGGCAGTCCGAAGCCGTGCTTGGATTTCGTGAGAATTTCCGGCGGAAGAAAATCGGCAAGGGCCTTTTTGAAGAAATATCGCAGCCGCGTCCCGCGGACTTTCATCCTCGCGGGTAGTCGCGCAGAGAACTCGATGAGCCCTTCACCAAGTAGCGGGAAGGCGGCCTCCACGCCGGCAAGTTCGCACATGCGTGTTACCTTCGGGAGGTCGTTGTCGGCCAAGGTCTGCTTTAGGTCCAGCGCCAAGAGGCGGTTGATCGTGTTGGATGCGTGGGCATTTCGGTAGGTTGCGCGCAATATCTGTAACGGGTGGTCGGTCACGATGTCGTGCAGAAAATCGGGTGCAAATACATTTGATGGACCGAAATGCATGAGGAGATTGTAGGACTCAGCCCGGTCCGGGAGCGGTATGGCGGCCTGGGCGACATAGCGGCGCAGCTTGTGGAGTAGGCCACCTGTGTCGTCGGTGGGTGTTCCAAACAACGGTTCGATGATGCCTTGCCGAAGTTTTTTGGGAATGCGCTCGTAGAGGGAGAAGATGTACTGTTTGGCGTATCGGCTGTTGCCGCCAAACAGCTCATCACCGCCGTCGCCGCCGAGCAGCCGTCCAATGCCGTGTTCGCGCGCAAGTTGCGCGCAATGATAGGTCGGAAGGGCGGACGCATTTCCGTAAGGTTGATCATAGCTTCTTGCGATCAGGGGGATCGACTCAACAACGTCTTGGGGGGTTACATAGTATTCGTGGTGGTCGGTTCCGAAATGGCGTGCGGCGATCCGCGCGTAGCCGGTTTCGTCGTATCCCGGCGCGTCGAAGCCTATGGAAAAGGTACGTGCCGGGCGATCTGCGATACGGCTCAATACTCCGGCGACCGTCGAACTATCCGTGCCACCACTCAGAAACGCGCCTACCTCGTCGCCGGCCGCATTGGCAGCGACGGATGTGTGCAGCAGCTCAAGGAATTCCTGTTTCAGTGCTTGAAAATCAGTATGGGTGTCCTCGGCGTACTCCATGCGCCAATATTCGGCGGGTACGGCGTCGTTTCCGGGTCGGAACCGCAGGCAATGTCCCGGCAGCAGACGCTCCTGCCCAACATGCGCGCTGAGTGGGCCAGGAATCATATGAAAGTAGACATAATCGTAGAGTGCTTGGGGGCGCAGCATGTGGGGCGTCTCTGGATGACGGCTTAGTGCGTCCGCCGTGGATGCGAAGATCAATCCGTTTCCGGAAACGGCATAGCTCAGGGCGCAGATTCCCAGGCGGTCGACGGCGAGAAATGTTTCAGAGGGGTTATCCCGGATCACGACCAGTGCGTAAGCGCCGTGCATGGCCTGAAGGATATCGGCCCCCCGTCGTGGGTACTCCATGGCGAGCACATAGGCCGGACCTCTGCGTTCGGACAAGGTGGCCAGTTCCTTGTCCGACCAATACGGTCGGCCGCAGACTGCGGCATGGGTTGGTCCCTCATCGTGCATCCATCCCGGACCCCGGGTCGCGGTGACGGCAAGGGCGGAGCCGGCCGTCGTTACGGTGCGTGGAGGTGTTCCGCCGTGGGCCGTGGTGGGCAGGGCGCCGGCCATATCTTCAATTCGGCGGTGCTGTTCGTCCGTAGACGTCGAGAGGCCGGTCCAGCCGCAAATTCCACTCATAGATTCCCACCGGTTTTCGATCCCGATAGACGGACGGTTGTTAACCGCCGTAGCGCCGGTTTCAGATCCAGATTCCAGACAGAGAGTGCGCGTCCGCGCAGTGACGGACTGTAGGCACGCGCTGTGTTCAATGCGGCACCGGTTTTTGACCAGCGCAGTTTATAGGTATTTTCACCGGGTCCCATATAGTAGCGTGATAATCCGGTGTCGAACAATGATTCCAGGATCTTCCAGTTCAGGTAGGATCCCGGTGAGTATTGGCCGTAGGATTCGTCAAAGTCGGCGCGCAGTGCGTGTACCGTGCCGTCGTGTATGATTTGGTATTCCATGGCGACTGGCGTGTCCGACAGGTACAGTATCCAGATCGAGAGCCACCCATGTCGCAGCGCGGCCTCCGAAAGGGTGCGGATGAAAGCCCCAGGCCCAGGTTGATCGAGGCTGAACGGCGTGTGTCCTTTCCAGCTCCGAGCTGATATGCCGCTGATCAAGTCAAGGATGGAGGGCAGGCGGTGAAGATCTCCGGATTCCGGCCGGAACCGTTCGATGCGCACATCGCCGGCGTGGCGCAGCCGGCTGGCGGCAAGGTTATTGCCTTTCTTCAATCTGCGGCTGCAGCTGCGGTAAAATGTGTCCCAGCTTCCGCTGAGGTCAACGTAGGGATTGCTTCCCCCGGAATCGATGCTGGAACGCATGCCGTTGCGCGCCCAGACACTTGTAAGGGCCTTGGCGGCACCGGAATCTTCGGTGAGATAGCGGAGCAACATGTGGTCCCATCGCTTACTCTCCCGGCGCAGGTGAGCAGTTGCAGCTTCCAGGCAGGCGTGGACGTCCGATTCGCTGCAGATGAGACCGCAGTATTGAGTGTCCGGTACAGAAAGGAATTCGATCTGGTGGATCGCGACGTGTCTTCGATGCGCGCGACGCAGGATGAGCGGGAAGAGACCTACGACGTCATCTCCACGCCGTATCCGCAGCACATGCAAGTCGGAGTCCAGTCGCGCCCATTGCCACGCGGCCTGAAACCACTCGTGGAGCAGAAACACGCCGGAGGAATTCATCGCCGTAACCAAGCGGTTCCAGGGCTCACGCAGCGCCATAAAGGCGCGCTCGTCCCCGATACAATCGACCTGAAGCCCGTCGTACACCGCCATGCGCCGATTTGCGCCTCTTGTGGGTCGGGTTCCGTGTGTCACTGGATCACTGGACGCCGGACCATGGTGGATCCTGTCGCGCGCACTGGTGGTTCGTGTGCCCCTCGCGGTCGATATGATACCAGTTTTGATCCGTTCCCGAGGGCTCCTGATAGCCACCGCGGCGGAAAAGGGGCAAGTATAATCGTCAGGCGCGGCACCGTGGGTCATGTTGTGCGGCGTCTGGCGGGCCGGGACATTACGCTGAGGGACTGCGGGGCATGAGTCTGGAGGATCCGATCGTCCTGCTGGTGGGGATGCCGAGGTCGGGCACCACCTGGATAGGGAAAATTTTCGACAGCCACCCGGATACCCTGTATCGTCATGAACCCGATAGCATAGAACCGATCTCCAGTCTTCCCGTTACCGCATCGGTAAGGGACGCGGAACGATACCGGGCGGACGTTTATGCGTTTGCCAGCCGGCTTCCGGGAATGTGTTCCGCGAAGGTGGCCGGTTCGCTGCCGGTGTTTTCGAAGAGTTATCGTTCCAGGATCGGGGATTACTCACAACAGGCAGGGATCGTCGTTGCAAAGCTGGCGTCGCGCTTGTTTGGGGAATGGGGTGTTCCGCAGTTCTTGCGCTATGAACGCATTCCTCAGCTCCGGGTAGTATGGAAATCGATCGAGTCCACCGGTCGTCTTGGGGTCCTGTTACGATTGCTCATGACGCGCTCGGTACTGATTTTACGCCATCCTTGCGGGTACGTGGCATCGGTGTTGCGTGGAGAGGCACGCAATAAATTCGGAGATTCTGACGGTAGCAGTGAGGATTACGGGATACTGGAAATGCTTCTGGAGACGGACTCCGCGCGCGAGTGTGGTTTGACTATGGAGACACTGCGTGCGGCGGAACCTATCGAACGGCTTGCCTGGCGTTGGAGACTGTTCAACGACAAGGCATTGAAGGATATTCAGGATCGCGCGGATGCGCTGGTGATCCGCTACGAGGATCTATGCACGGCGCCGCTGGTGCAGGCCAGGATGTTGTTCCGGTTCGCCGGCCTGGATTGGTCTCCGCAGACGGAGCGTTTCCTGGCGGAGAGCACATCGGTTAGTCGGTCGGGCTATTATTCAGTATTCAAAAACCCGCGGGAAGCGGCGTGGGGGTGGCGCAATGAGCTTTCGCAGGCATCGATTGACCGTATTATGGCCGTCGCTCAGGCGGGGAAGGCTGGGGAAAGGTACGGCCAAACGTAATTTGACGACTTGAGTTCGCGCGCCATCTGGCGGGGGTCTGTAGTCACGCGGCAGTCCTTGGTTGGTAAAGTGGGAGTTGCCCGAGCCAGCAGGGGGATCGTCGAAGCGATAGGTGTATCGGGTACCGGCTCGTTCACGGGATCGGGTTCACTACGCCTGGCCTGGATAGCGCAGCCGTATTGTACCCGTATTTCTGTATTGACGAGGCGTTCCGGACGGGGGGCAAAGGTTTCTATGTTTATTGAAGAATCCATGTGGATCCGAGATGCGTTGTCCGGTCTCGCTGCGCGGTCGGGGATAGAGGTGTTGGATATTGGCTCGGCAAGTTTCGATTTCCGAACGCGCGTGCAGGCACATATTGGAGAAAACGTCCATACACCCCTCGTAGACCGCGGTTACCGTATCACCTATCTTGATCGAGAGCCCGACGTGGGTGTGGACGTGGTCGCGGATTTATGTGCGCCGATGCTTAACGATGCACTCGTGGCGGTGCCGTATGACCTGATTCTTTGTTGTAATATTCTCGAGCACGTCGAGAACAGGGCGGCATTCATTTCGAACGTGATGCGCTTGTTAAAGCCGGGCGGACTGTTGTTGGTCACGGTACCGAGGAGATATCCTTGCCACCATGATCCTATCGATACGATGTATCGGCCGAGTGTGTCCAAGTTGGTTGGTGACATCGCTCGGGCCGGCGCTGTGACAGTGATCCGTTCCGGGGTGGTCCGCATTTCAGAGCGGAGTTCGTACATTCGGAAAAAGATCAGGCGCCTCGATTATCTGCTTCCGTTTCGCACCAACAGCTTATGGCGGTACTACTTGCCTATATTTCGATGGCAGGTCGCCTGTGTCCTGCTGGAACGCAGCGGGTCTGTGCGTTGAGCGATTCACGCTTTCGTGCCATAGGCGTAGGGCGTAGACGCACTTGTTAGCCAGGGTATCGCGGGCACAGGTTTGCGATACGCGGATACGACGCTAAAACCCCGTGCCGGTGATCCGGCAGACCCTTGGGCAGCCAACTCGCGCGAATAATGCGGGCTATGGGTGGGGCGGGTGGCTATCGGTGGTGATGGGCGTGATCGGTTCCCACTTCCCGGCGCGCTGGAGTTTCTCGCGCAATCCTGGAAGAGGGTACCCGAGCCGGTAGGCTGCATGCGCATGCTGGTTCGCCAGGGCGTAGTCACGTAGTGTCAGGTAGGCGAGCCCCAGGTCGTAGTTGGTTTCTGCAGAACCCGGGTCGAGCTTCAGCGATTCTTTGTATTGGATGATGGCCTGCTTGAGTTTACCCGTCCGATGCAGAAAAACGCCATACACCGTATGCGTAGGTGCCCGGTCAGGGAACATCTTGATCGCGGTCTCGAAATAGTGCGTGGCGTCTTGGGGTTTCCCGGTCTTGACCGCCAGTTCGCCCATGAGCAGCAGCGCCTTGGGATCATTCGGGAAATACCGGAGGATGAAATCAAAATCCTGTTTCGCGTACCCGTACTCTCCCCGCGCCATCTTGTCGGTTCCCTGCTGGAGGTGGTGGCCCTCGACCATCGTGAGCAGGTGTCGGCTTTCGGCGTCGGTGGCGTAGTAGTCATGGGGGCGGCGCCACGCGGGCGTGTCGACCGCGAGCGCGGCCGTTGGGAAGGCGGTCGCAATCAGCGTAGCGGTCAGCAGCGTGAGCAGAAGGCGGGTTGGGGACGACAATGCGGACATGGCCAAAGCTCCTCGTCTTGCGGGACCCGGAAAACGCGGTTGTTCCGCGTGTACGGTTACCATAGCCGGTCGGGCCCATGGCGTAAAGGGTGGGCCGGGTTGGCGGTTTTCCGCGGGGTCCGGAGCGATGTGCAGGACCCAGGTGCAGCCGACCCAATTCGGTGTGCAGTTTGTCATGGAGGTAGGCTGTGAAGGTGGCAGGCGGTGGGTTTCGTCTTGCGCTGGTCGGGCCGTTTCCACCGCCCGCGGGTGGTATGGCGAACCAGACCAAGCAGTTGGAGGAACTGCTGAGATCTGAGGGCATCTCCGTTGAGGTGGTCCGCCATAATCGGCCCTACGCGCCTGCCTGCCTAGGACGGTTACCGTGGGTTCGTGCACTAGGACGGCTGATCCCATATATGTGGGATCTCTGGAAGGCCGGGGAGCGGGCATCGATTTTTCATGTAATGGCGAATTCCGGATGGTCGTGGCACCTGTTCGCGGCGCCGGCGATTGTGATAGCGCGGCTGCGCAAGGTGGCGGTCGTGGTCAACTATCGAGGTGGTGAGGCGGAGCAGTTTTTCAGGCGTTCGTATTTTTTCGTGAGACCGGTTTTGCGTCTGGCGGATGCCCTGGTTGTGCCCTCGGGCTTTCTCCACGAAGTATTTGGGAGACGCGGCGTGCAGGCGCAGGTGGTGCCCAATATCGTCGATACTGACCGGTTTCGGACCGGGCCCGAGGCGGCGGATTCTGACTTGCGCGGCGCGCATCTTGTCGTGGCACGTAACTTAGAGGCTATTTACGACAACGCGACCGCGGTGCGCGCGTTTCGCCTGGTAAAGGACCATGTGCCCGAGGCGCGGCTGACCATCGCGGGGACTGGGCCGGCGGCACCGGCGCTGCACCGGCTGGTGGAAGAGCTCGGTTTGGCCGACGCAGTCGTGTTCGCCGGGCAGGTGGAGAACACGCGAATGCCGGAGTTATACCGTTCGGCTGCAGTCGCAATCAACCCAAGCCTGGTGGACAACATGCCGATATCGGTGCTGGAGGCACTGGCGTCCGGTGTGCCCGTGGTGAGTACTGACGTCGGCGGTATTCCGTACTTGGTGGAGGACGGCCGGACTGCCCTGCTGGTACCCCCGGGGGAACCGGCGCGGATGGCCGACGCCGTGTTGCGGCTGTTACGGGACTCCGGGCTGGCGGAGCGGCTTGCGGAGGCGGGGCAGGCCGCGGTGCTGGATTACTCATGGGATCGGGTTCGGGACCGGCTGTTCGCGGTTTATGAGCATGCATGGACGGTCGCGCGCACGCGCCGGGGATGCACGGAACCTCCTATCGAGGGGATCGGCACGGAGCGATCGGCTGCGGACGACAACCGCAGGATCCCGCGCGCTCCGGGACATGTTGCGCCGCCCGGTAGTGACGATGGAGGTGAGTCTTGACCGCGAATCCGGGGCGGGGGCCGCGCAGGTTGCTGGTGATCGCGTTCCACTACCCCCCGGACAACTCGAGCACCGGTGTCCTGCGGACCCTGAAGTTTACGGAGTATTTGGCTGATCACGGGTGGTCTTCGGAGGTCATCTCGGTGCCCGAAGATCTCTACGAGAGCCGCGATCCGGCGCTTGCCGCGGCGATTCCGTCCCATGTCAATGTGCACCGGGTGTGGGCCGCAGACGTCAAACGTTTACTGGGCGTGCGCGGGGTGTACCCGCAAGCGCTGGCGTTTCCCGATCGATACTGGCCATGGTGGCGCGCTGCGGTCAGGAAAGGGGCGGAACTTATCGCCGCGGGCCGGGTGGATGCAGTCTATTCGACCTACCCGATGGCGACCGCCCACCTGATAGGTCTGCGTCTGCACCGGCGTTTCGGCTTGCCATGGGTGGCGGATTTCCGGGATCCCTGGATCGAAGATTCGATGCCCCGCTTCCGGCGCTGGGCCGAAGGCGCTATCGAGCGGCGCGTAATGGCCCGTGCCGGGCGGGTTATCTGCAATACCCCGGCGATGTGTCAGTACCTGCGCGGACGCTATCCCCGGTTGCCGCCGGAGCGATTCGTGACCATCACCAACGGATACGATGAAAAGGATTTCGTCGACCTGGAGCCGGAGGGGATCGATCGGTTCGAGATCCTGTACCCGGGAGCGATCGACGCCGTTAACCGGGACCCACTCCCCCTGCTGGCGGCCGTTCGGCTGGCCTTGGAGCGGGGGTGGCTCGACCGCAATGACCTCCAGGTGACACTCCTGGGCGGCGGCCCGTATGCGGATACTGAGACTTTCCGCCGGGCGTTGGCGCAATCCGGTGTAGCGGATGTCGTGTCGGTTCAGGCGGGCCGCATGCCTTACCGGCGTGCCCTGCAACGGATGGCTGGGGCGGATCTGCTGCTCGCGTTGAGCGAACCGGCCGGGGAGGACGCGCGGGCACGTCGGAACCGGACCTGGACCTATATGCAAGTTCCGGCAAAAACATATGAGTATCTTAGAGTTGGACGTAAGATCCTGGCGCTGATGTCGGGCGGCGCGGTCGCGGAGTTGCTCGAACAGACACTGGGACTCGCGACCATTCCCCCCCACGACATCGAAGCGGTGGCGCAGGCGCTACGAACTCATTATGAGCTCCGCCGGACTGAGGCGGCGGCTGTCCCCCAGTCGGAACCCCTGCCCCAGGTGGAGGCCTACAGTAGGGAGCGGCTGACGGCGTGCCTGGCTGCTGAATTGGAGCGGATCGTCACGGGCGGACCGCGCTGAAGTGAAGCGCGATCCACGCACCCGGCGCGGATCCTTACTGGAACCACGCGATGGCGGGCGCGTGCGTCCTGCGGGATCTGTGCAACAAGCCGCTTTCTGAGTGTTTTTCGGCGATGCCAACCCGTGGTGTCGCACCCGCCTGGGCTGCGGAGCCCGGCGTGATCAGCCCCCGGCCGGGACAATTGTCCCACCTTTGCCGCGCGTTCCGGGGTTTTGACGAACTGCCAATCGGGTCACACAAGCCGGCAACAACTCGCCGATATACTTCCCAGTGACTTCCGTGGGTTTTGCTGGGCTGGATCCCGGTGCCGCCACGGGGGAGCGGTACGGATGCGCCGGACCGGCGCTTCCACATGCAGCTGGGGGGAGGAATCGAATGCGCAGGCTCTACGTGCTTCTGTTTTGGTTCACGGTGGCCGCGGCAAGCAGCCTACCGGCGCAAGCCAACCCGGTGGACAGTCTGGCCCCGGGGTACTGGTATGAGGCGCCCGGCACGATGATGAAGGACGTGGCGCCGTTACCCTATGATTCCCGTGTTCAGAATGTCATCGACGCCTGGAGCGGCGGCGCCTTCGATACCAAACGTGACCGCCTTATCGTTTGGGGAGGCGGGCACGGAGATTACTGGGGAAATGAAGTATACGTATTCGATGTAAATACCCTCAAGTGGCAACGTCTGAACGACCCATATTGGCCAGCAAAGGACTTTGGCTGGGGCGTCAGTGCTACCGTTTTTCCTGATGGTTCCCCGGGTTCCCGGCATACCTACGACGGCATGGTTTATTTGCCCGTTCAGGACCGGCTCTGGGAGAGCGGCGGTTCGATCTGGCGCAGCGGAAACGGGGTGCATGATACCGAGGAGTTTGACTTCAACACCCTCAAATGGCAGCAGATGGCTGATGCCCCCCATGCCTCCAACGGCGTCGCGACGGGCTATGATCCGGTGACCGGACATGTGTTCATGTTCTGGTGCGGCTGGCTGACGGAATACGACCCCGTCGCCAACACCTGGACGACGCGCGGACAGGATGCCTGCATCAGCAGCCTCGTTGCCGCGGTCGACCCGGTCAACCGAAAATTTGTCGTGATTGGCCGTGGCAAGGCCTACGTCTATACAATCTCATCGTCTGGAACCATGTCACAGCAGAATCTGAACGCAGCCGGCGCAGGCGCATCGGTGATGATGAATGCGAATGCACCGGGGCTTGTGTACGATCCCGCGATCAAAAAGCTCGTCGGCTGGGCCGGCGGTACCGATGTCTACACGCTCGACCTCTCGGTATCTCCTCCGGTCTGGACCCGCGTTCCGGCTGCGGCTGGCAACACGGTTACCCCAACACCACCCGCGCCCAACGGTACTTACGGCCGGTGGCAATACATTCCGTCCAAGAACGCATTCGTTGTCGTAAACGGCGTCGACCAAGATGTATTTTTCTATAAGCTTCCGAGTTCCCTACCCGCGCCGGACCTGACTCCGCCAGTATCGACGTTGCCGGTGGTGCCGGCTGCGACGTTGAGTTTAGGGGTAGACAAGGCGTCGGTAGTTTCTGGTGGAAGTGTGAGCCTGACG